>JBFJYX010000073.1:0-10559 GCA_041622415.1 Pontiella sp. | reverse complement strand
TGACCCGGTGTAATCAACGACACCATACGGGCAGCACGACCCCTTTATTTTTTTGTCAAACTGCAGAGTAACCCCAGACCGCGGAGTTTGTCTAACGTTCGTTGTGTACTTTCACGGATTTGGTCTCGGTAACGAGGTGGCTCATCGGAATATCGTGCGCGCTGACCGGAACCGAATCGAGGACCTGGAAGTCAAAACAGATGCCCGCCGCCGCGCCGGAAAACTGCGCCAGCATCCGGTCATAATATCCGCCGCCGCGGCCCAGCCGGTTGCCGCTGAGATCGAATGCAACCCCCGGAACCGCGATCAGGTCGATTTCCTGCATTTTCAACAGCGACGGCTCAATCGGTTCGCGGATGCCGTAATGCGCCGTGCGAAAGGGGGTGTCTCTTGTAACCTCCGCCATCTCATAAATGCGCAGCGCCCGGTTAAACACCGGCATACAGGTGCGCTTGCCCTGTTCCCAGCAGAGAGGGAAAAGGGGATCGAGATTCACTTCGCCCGCAATCGCTTTGTAGAGCGCTACGGTTTTTGATGATTGAAATTCTTCCAAAGTCTGGAAGCGCTGGACCAGTCGCTGACTGGCGGTTTCCAGCCATTGGGCATTGAGTGCGTTGCGTTGAAGAACGATTTCGGATCGGATCTGCTGTTTGGTAGGGAGCATGGTTTTTGTAAGCTGGCGTAAATCGTTTGGAGTGCGCAAGCTTGATTGCGCTTTAAAAATTTGCGGTTGGTCAGGTTTGGAGTGCGTTGGGCCGCAGGCCGGCGGAGCCGCTCGACACCGCTTTTGAATGGTTGTTTTGCGGCGGTGTGTTTGAAAGCGGTGTCGAGCCACCGTACTCCATAGCGCTTTGCGCAGATTCCTTCGCTATTCAGGATTCCTTATTCGGCATTTTGCGGTTCCTCTGGCTGTTCCAGTATTCGATGCGCTTGCGGATGGTCTCTTCGTAGCCCTGGCCGGTGGGTTCGTAGTAGATTTTGTCGGTGGGAACATATTCCTGAACGACAAAATGGTTTTCGCCGTTGTGGGCATATTGATATTTCACGTCGCCTTTGTCGGGTTTCGGTCCGCTCTGCAGGTGCTTGGGCACCGGCAGGGTGCGGCCGTTCTCGACATCGTTGAGCGCGGCATTCACGGCGGCATAGGCGGCATTGCTTTTCGGCGCGCAGGCGAGGTAGGTGGTGCATTGGGCGAGGGTGATGCGCGCTTCGGGCATGCCGATAAATTCCACGGCCTGCATGCAGGATACCGCCAGCGTAATGCCGCGCGGGTCCGCATTGCCGATGTCTTCCGAGGCGAGGATAATCAGCCGCCGCGCAATGAAGCGCGGGTCTTCGCCGGCATAGAGCATTTTGGCGAGCCAGTAAACGGCGGCGTTGGGATCAGATCCGCGCACGCTTTTGATGAAGGCCGAAATCGTGTCGTAATGCTCGTCCTCGTCGTGATCATAGTTGACCGCTTTTTTCTGCACGGACTCTTCGATCTCGTGTTTGGTCAAATGCACGATGCCGCTTTCGTCCGGCGGCGTGGTGAGGGCGGCAATTTCCAGGGCGTTCAGCGACCGGCGGGCATCGCCTTCACAAACCGAGGCGAGATGCTGCAGCGCTTCATCGTCGGCGGTGACCAGATTATTCAATCCCTGCGGCGCCTGCAGTGCGCGGGTCAGCACCTTGATGATCGATTCTTCGGAGAGCGGCTGAAGCTGGAAAATCTGGGACCGGGAATTCAGCGGGGTGTTGATGAAAAAGAACGGATTGTGGGTGGTGGCGCCGATCATGATGATGTCGCCGTTTTCCACGTAGGGCAGGAGCACGTCCTGCTGCGATTTGTTGAAGCGGTGGATTTCATCAATGAACAGGATGGTGTCCTGCCCGTTCATTTTTTTCCAATGGCTGGAAGCCTCGAGGATTTTCCGAAGAATGGAAACATTGGCCAGTACGCCGCTGGTGCGTTCAAACCGGCGGTTGGTGGTTTTGGCAATCACTTCCGCGAGGGTGGTTTTTCCGCAGCCGGGCGGGCCGTAGAGGATCACGGAGTTGATGCGGTCGGCCTCGATGGCGCGGCGCAACAGTTTGTCGTCGCCGAGGATATGCTCCTGGCCGATAATTTCATTCAGGGCCTGCGGGCGCATACGCGCCGCCAGCGGGGCGGTGCCGGCCCCGGCTTTCGCTTTGGGTTTTTCTGATGATCCGCTGAAAAGATCCATGGGTGAAAGATAGCGTTTGATAAATCGGATGAGAATCGCGAAGTCAGCAAAGATGTGTGCGGGGTGCTGGGTATTACGTATTGCTTATTACGTATTGCTTATTGCTTATTGCGTACTACGTATTGCTTGCTGCGTATTCCTTGTTGCGTTGAGAGGGAGGTGGTTTGCTGGAAGGGTCAATACGCAATACGAAGTACGCAGTTAAAAAAAACAGAAGTAAGGAAAAGGAACCCCGCATTGGCCGTAACCTGAAGCGAACCTCTATCACCGTGGCGATAGATGTGGGCACCAATCTAACCGGTTTCCAGAACCCTCCCTTTTTCAAGGGCATGTGGGCACCGAGCCGAAAGTTCAGTTCCCTTTATAATGTCATTGGGTAAGAGGAGTTGCCTCATACTCGCACCACGCAGGGGGTGTTTCCTTTCCTTAACTTCTGAGTGTACGGTAGCATTTGACCGTGGATACCGCGATGAAAAAATCGGATTCCGGCTTATTTGCCGGTGTTGAAAATTGCTAATCCCCACGCCTTGAGATAGTTTATCGTTATGGATATTTTGAAAAAAATACTGCTCGAAAAGAATCATCCGGGCCTTCAGTTTATTAAGTACGCCTTCTGCGGCGGCATCGCCTTTTTCACCGATATGTTCACCTTTTTTATACTCGGCTGGAAACTCTTTCCGGCCCTGAAAAACGATGAGATGCTGGTGAAGCTGTTCGGCCTTCAGGTGGAGGTCGTCACGGATTCCGAGCGGTCGGTGAATTTTATCATCTGCAGCACGATTGCCTTTCTGATTTCAAACTTTGTGGCGTATGTGCTGAATGTGCGTTTTGTTTTCAAGGCCGGAAAGCACAGCTTCTGGAAGGAGTTCGGCCTGTTCTATCTCGTGTCGGGAATCAGCATTGCGATCGGCACAGCGCTCGGGGCGGGGCTGGTTTATATGTTCGGACTCAGCGCACTGTTCTCGTATGTGGCCAAAGCGTTTTCATCGACGATGATCAACTATGCGGGCCGCAAGTTTATTATCTTTCACGGCTGATATCCGCTGCCGGGCCAGAGTTCTTCGATTTCGCCGGCTTGGGTGCGGGCGTTGAAATATTCCCAGAGGATGCCGTTGCAGTCGACGTCTGACGCGATGGTTTCCGCGTCTTCATCCCCCGCCGAAATGACGCAGCTCACCGGGGTTGCCGTCCGGTTCGTTGCGGACGGAGAGGTTGAGGCAGTCGGTGCGCCAGAGGGCATACTTGTCCGGAATGACCAGAACCGGTTCCGCGCCCAAACGCTTTGTGTAGTCCCGGACCGTGGATGCGATGTCGTTGGTTGAGAGTGCCAGGTGAAGTTTCTTCATGATAGCTCCTCCAGTATTCGTTTCGCGCATTCCTTTTTATTGATCGTGCCCCAGTTCTCAAAACCCTCCCGGTCGGCGGACAGATAACTGAAGGTGCCGGTCGGCGCGCCGAGCGTGGCCGGGGTATTCAGTACAATGCCGTCGAGGTTTTTGGCTTTCAGTTTGCGCCGGGCATGGGCCTCGCCATCCGACGTTTGCAGTGCAAATCCGATGGCGGCCTGGTCGGCGCGTTTGCCGGCACAGAGCGTCTGCGCGATATCCGGCGTGGCTTTCAGGTGCAGCACGAGGTCGTCCTTTGACTTCGCCATCTTTTCGGTTTTCTTTTCAGCCGGGGTGTAGTCGGCCACCGCGGCCGCGAAAATCACGGCGTCTGAGTCGGCAAAGTATTTTTGGGCGGCACGCAGCATGTCTTCCGCACCGGTCACGTGGATCACGCTTCCGCTGCGGCCCAGTTCCGGAAGGTTGGCCGGAGGCACGGGGCCGGAAATAAAGGTGACTTGAAACCCGCGGGCGGCCGCTTCGTCGGCAATCGCGCGGCCCATCAGGCCGCTGCTGGCATTTCCGATGAAGCGGACGGGGTCAATGTATTCGTGCGTCGGCCCGGAAAGAATGAGCAGTTTTCTGCTCATCAGAGCACCGAGTTGAGGACGATCTGGGTGATGGCGGTCGGCGCGGACATCCGGCCGTAACCGGAAGTGCCGCAGGCGAGGCGTCCCTTTTCGGGGCCCACCTGATGCCAACCGTAATGCAGCAGTTTATGGACATTGTCCTGCACAATCGGGTTTTCCCACATCTGGACATTCATAGCCGGGCAGAAGATCCGTTTACAGTCGGGTTTCAGCGAAAGCGCACTGCAGCTGACAATGTCATCGCCCAGGCCGTGGGCGATTTTTGAAATGATATTGGCGGTGGCCGGAATCACGAGAAACGCATCGGCTTCCGTGGCCGGATACAGATGCGGATAGATGATATCCATGCCGCCCGAGTTGGTGTCCGGAAATACGGAGGTCAGCACTTTTTCCTGGGTCAGTGCCGCAAAGGTGAGCGGACCGACAAATTTAGTGGCCGATTCCGTCATGACCACGCGGACGTCGCAGCCGGCTTTGACCAGCTGGCTCACAACATCCGCGGCTTTGTAGGCTGCAACACCTCCGCTGATTCCGACTAATACTTTCGGTTTCATGGTATAGCTGTTGCCCTCCTGTAAAGGTCATCCATTTTGCGGCTGTCGGAATTTCTGATAACCGACAGCCGTTAACGGATTATTAAACTTCCATGATGTCTTTTTCTTTGGCCGCGAGCATTTCATCCATTTTCTTGATGTGCGCGTCGGTCGTTTTCTGGATTTGCTCCAGTGCGGCATCGCGGTCGTCTTCGGTGATGTCGCCGTTTTTCTGCAGGCCCTTGATCTGGTCGTTGGCATCGCGGCGGATGTTGCGGACCGATACCCGCTGCTCTTCGGTGGTGCGGCCGGCCATTTTAGCCATTTCGGCGCGGCGTTCTTCGGAGAGTTCCGGAATCGGCACACGAATCAGGCGTCCGTCGTTCATCGGCGTAATCCCGATGTTGGCCGCCACAATGGCTTTTTCGATCAGGCCCAGCGAAGAGGGGTCGAACGGATTGATGACAATCAGGCGCGGCTCCGGCGTGGAAATGTTGGCGATGTCACGCAGGCGGGTAGGGGTGCCGTAATAGTCGACGGTGATCGTATCGACCAGCGCCGGGTTGGCTTTGCCGGTGCGCAGACCGCTCAATTCCTGCTGGAGGAACTGCACGGTTTTATCCATTTTGTCTTCAGTTTCTAAAAGTACTTCGTCTGTCATTGTTCTACCTCAATCTTAAGCGTGTGATACCAGGGTCCCGGACTCTACGCCGGTCAGCACGTCTACCATCCCGTTTTCCTTGAAAAAGTCAAACACGACGATGGGAATGTCATTTTCCATGCACAGCGAAAAGGCCGCGGCGTCCATGACCTTGAGCTGTTTATTCAGCGCATCCTGATAGGTGATGTTTTCAAAGCGCGTGGCGGTCGGATCTTTCACCGGGTCGGCGGTGTAGATGCCGTCCACTTTCGTGGCTTTCATCAGCACGTCGGCATTGATTTCCGATGCGCGCAGTGCGGCGGCACTGTCCGTTGTGAAATACGGGTTGCCGGTGCCGGCGCCGAAAATGACCACACGGCCTTTTTCCAGGTGGCGGACCGCTTTGCGGCGGATGAACGGTTCGGCAATGGCCCGCATGGTGATGGCGGTCATGACGCGGGTGTCGATCCCCTCATTCTCAAGCGCGTTCTGTATGGCGAGTGAATTGATGACCGTGGCGAGCATGCCCATGTAGTCGCCGGTGGTGCGGTTGGTTCCGGTACTTGCGCCGGCGAGCCCGCGGAAGATGTTTCCTCCCCCGACCACCACCGCAATTTCGGCGCCCATTTCGAGCATGACTTTAAACTGGTCCGCCACTTTAGCCATGATTTCGGGATCGTGGTTGAGGCCCTTCTCTTTATTCTGAAGCGCTTCACCGCTGATCTTCAGGAGGATACGTTTATACTTCATAAAAATCCTTTCATGTAACAACGCGAAAAGACTAGAACAATGTGGATGCGGGTGTAAATTTCCAAAGTCCGGAATCTGCACCGGTATTTAAATTATGAAGCAATTCCGTGTGTTATTAGCCATTCTGATTGCAGTCACCGCCGTGGTGGCTGTTCTTGTTATTATGGTGCGGCCGAAAGGGCCGGCGCTGCCGGACGTGGTGGCGCTGTGGGTGACGCGCTTTGACTATGACCGCCCCGAAGATGTCCGGCGCATCATCCAGAATGTCGGGGAAGCGGGCTTTACCGATGTGTTCTTCCAGATTCGCGGCAACGGCACGACCTTTTACCCCAGCCAGCTCGAACCCCGGGCGTATGAGCTGTCCGGGCATGACCTTTCAAACCTTGGAAACGATCCCGGCTGGGATCCGCTGCAGCTCGCCCTTGATGCGGCAAAACCCTACGGCCTGCGGGTGCATGCCTATATGAATGTACTGCCCGGATGGAAAGGGCTGAAGGACCCGCCGGCCGCCGCGGAGCAGCTGTGGACGGCGCACCCCGACTGGTTCATGGTGGATTCACTGGGGGACCGGATGCTGCCGACCGCCGGCTGGTATGCCTTTATTAATCCGGTGATGCCGGAGGTGCGCCGGCACCTGAAAGGTCTCGCGCAGGAGCTTTGCCGGTATGATATTGCCGGGATTCATCTCGACTACATCCGCTACCCGCACGATTACCATATCGTGGCCGGCCAGCATTATCCCGATGCGTCGAAAGAGGAGCTGCGCCGCCGGTCCGATTTTTCATACGACGCGGCCTCGCAGTCGGCGCTGTATGATGAATACGGCTGGGAAGTGACCAAAGCGCAGATTGAGGATTTCCGGCGCGAGTCCATCACGCGGGTGGTTCGTGATATCGCCTATACCATGCAGGTTGAAAAGCCCGGGACCTGCCTGCTCAGTGCCAGCGTGATGGGCAATCCGGTGGACGGCCGGAAACACGCCTATCAGGATGCGGGGCTCTGGGTGCGGCAGGGGCTGGTCGACTGGGCGGTGCAGATGAACTATGCCACCAAATCCTTCAACCGCTACCTGGGCAGTATGAAAAGCGCGGCCGGAAAAAAAGGCTTCCGCTCAGCGGTGGTGGTCGGCGTCTACTGCAAGCACGATGCCGATCAGGTGGTGCGCCAGATTCAAAGCGTCAAGGCCTCCGGCAGCCGCGGGCTGGCGCTCTTTTCCTATGAGTTTCTTTTTGGAAAAGATCATCAGGTCACAGAAAAGGGCCGGATCATTTTACCTGAAATCCGGCCCTGACGTTCCAATGATTGGAAGGTTTATTCGGGGATCGTGATGCTCTCCAGCGATTCTGTTTTCGGGGCCGGCACTTCGTCCGCTTCGTCCTCGTCCGGTTCCTGATCTTTCTGCCGCTTGGCATTTTCTTTGGCGAGCTTTTCGAGCTGTTCGGCCGCCGCTTCATACTTTTCCTTTTCGCCGGCCAGCTTGCAGGCAATGGCATATTCGCGCCACGCGACACTGTTTTTGGGCGACTTGCGGATGGCGACTTCCAATGACTGGATGGCGGCGTCGAATTCCTTAAGCAGGATCTGACTGCTGCCGAGGCCGATCCAGGCCGCCGGAATCGAGGCGCGGCTTTGAACGAGCAGGGCAAAGATGGCTTTAGCTTCCTTCGGGCGGTTAAAGGCCAGATAGATTTTACCCGCACCGATCAGCTCGGCGGGGTTTCCGTTTTTCCATTTGCCGTCAAGGGCCGCACAGGCTGCGCGGGCGGCTTCGAGTTTAGCAAGTCCGGCCTGCTGGAGTTCCCGGTTACCCAGGATGGAGGCAAACTTTTTGTCGTTTTTCAGAATGACTGCCGTGGTGCCGTCGAAGTAGGCCAGTTTCCAGATCGGATTTCTCAGCAGGGTGGCGACGCCCTGGGCCGCATGCGCGGGGAGGGTATTGATGATGAACGCCTCGGGGCGGTATTTTTCGTAGAGCGTATCGTACGATTTGCGATAGCCCTTCATCATGTTTACCAGATCGTCGAGCAGCTCTTCGTCATAGGTTCCGGAGCGGTAGTCGATGAAGCACTTGCGTCCGTAGGTGAAGGCCAGGTATCCGCCGTCCGCCGCCAGGTTGATGGCGGTTTCCGGGAATGAGGGATCGTTAAACAGTTCTTCCAGTCCCTGGGGATAGAGCTGTTCTTCCGCACCGAGTCCGAAGGTGGATGCACTGCCGGTTTTTACATAGGCCTGGTTTCCAATGATTGGAACCATGGAAACGATAATCAGCACAATCAGCACCGCGCCGGTGGCGGGGCCGAGTAGTTTGGCCTTTTCGCCCATCACGGAGGTCAGGGTGTGGTTCAGGTATTCGCTGACGGAGGTCAGGCTGAGCACCATGAACGGAAAGGCCATGGCGACAAACAGCATGGCCGTGGCCGGAGAGGCCCACACCAGGAAGGCGGAATAGATCGCCAGCGTGGTCAGTACGACCGGCAGGCGTTTTTTCAGCGTAATCAGGCCCGCGGCGCCGAGCACCAGCGTGAAGAGGATCAGCGGTTTGAGTGCGGGAATCTGGAAATATTCAATGAACAGCGAGGACCAGTAGGCCGGTGACGGCGACTGCAGGTTTGCGATCACCTGGCCGTGCATTTTCAGGAAGTAGGGGTTAATCAGCGTGCAGACGAGCAGTATGCCGGCGAGCATGCCGAGCTGGCCCGACTGCGGAGACTGACTCTTTTTACGGTTGCCCGGCGCTTTGGCACTCTGGGCGGCCTGCATTGCCGCCAGGGCCGCGATCAGCGGTCCGTACAGGAAGGATGCGTGCATATTAGTCCACAGAATCTGCAGCGGAATCAACGCGCCGAATAGTACGGCGGGCGTGCGGCGCGTATTCAAAACAAAGAGGAACAGCGCAATGAACAGCATCATGACCACGCGCGGACCGACGTCCACCGTCTGGAAGATCAGGTGTCCGGAAATGAGCAGGGCAAAGCCCTGGGCGATTCCGCCGCCCCATTTTTTGGAGACCTGAACCAGCAGGAGGAAAGCGGCCAGCAGGCCGGCGATATTGAGCACGATCAGCAGCGGCGCGCCGCCGATATTCCAGGAAAGGTAGCTCAGTTTGTCATACAGCCAGGTGGTGTTGACAAAGGAACTGCTTTCAACAAAGGAGATCGGACCGTTGCTCCGGCCGAGGGCCAGATGCGTCCAGAGTTCCGGTGTGCTGATGGTCCGGAGGCCGATGACCGCAATAAAAACGAGGCCGAAAATTAAATACAGACCGGAACCACCCAACGACTTTTTACTCATAACTACTCCCATGTTTGACATCAAACAGGCTACGTTGAACCGGAATCCTTTTGCAAGTTGTGATTTCTTTGAAAATCAGAACAGATCCAGCTGCGATACATTCGCTTTAAGTTTATGCGGCCGCTTTTTCGCAATCTTCGGCTGGCCGGTATCGCCGAACTCACCCTCTTCGAGATTGGTGAGAATATCATTCGCCCGCGCAATCACTTCATCGGGCAGGCCGGCGAGGCGGGCCACCTGAATGCCATAACTCTTATCGGCCGCGCCGGGCACGATTTTGCGAAGGAAGGTGATGGTGTGGCCCTTTTCCTTCACGAGCACACTGAAGTTCTGGACGTTCGGCAGGGTAAGGGCGAGGTCGGTCAGCTCATGATAGTGCGTGGCAAAAAGCGTCTTGGCCTTCATGGCTTCATTCTTGCAGAGGAACTCCGCCACGGACCACGCAATACTGATGCCGTCGAACGTACTCGTGCCGCGGCCGATTTCGTCGAGAACGATCAGGCTTTTCGGCGTGGCGTTGTTCAGGATGTTGGCCGTTTCCTGCATCTCCACCATGAAGGTGGAGCGTCCGCGCGCCAGGTCGTCGCTGGCGCCGACGCGGGTGAAGACGCGGTCCACAATGCCGATCTCCGCTTTGGCCGCCGGCACAAAGCAGCCCATGTGCGCCATGATGGTGATCAGCGCCACCTGCCGGATATAGGTCGACTTACCGGCCATGTTCGGGCCGGTGATAATGATGAGCTGATGCGTTTCGCGGTCCAGTTTCGTATCATTCGGCACAAAGCGTTCCGCGTCCGGCATCTGTTCCACGACGGCATGGCGGCCGTCCTTGATATCCAGCCGCCCGTCATCGCTCATGACGGGGCGGGCGTAGTTGTTTGAAAGCGCGCGTTCCGCAAACGCGGCGAGCACATCCACCTGGCCGATCGCCAGGGCATTGCGCTGAATCGTTTCCAGATGCTCCACCGCCTGCCGCCGCACTTCGTTGAAAATTTCCTGTTCCAGCGCCACGGAGCGTTCCTGTGCGCCGAAGATTTTGTTTTCGTATTCCTTCAGCTCGGGGGTGATGTAGCGCTCGGCATTCACCAGCGTTTGTTTGCGGATATAGTCGTCCGGCACCAGCGCGGTGTTGGCCTTGCTGACTTCGATATAATAGCCGAATA
>JBFJYX010000072.1:0-10626 GCA_041622415.1 Pontiella sp. | reverse complement strand
GCCGAGCGCCTGGCGCTGCAGCAGCGGTGGATCACCCTCGATGACGCCGTGCACGTTTCGACAGACGTGTATCTGAAAATTTTCGGCGGCTTCCTTATGGTGACGCTCGTGGCGATCGGGTCGGTGATTATCTGGAACCGGACGCTGCGCCGGCAGGTGACCCAGCACTCGACGGAGCTCGGGCGGGTAAAGCAGAGCCACGCCCAGGCCACCCGCGCCCTGGGCGAATCCGAAGAACGTTTCCGCATGCTGGTTGAATCCTCGAACGACATGATCTGGGAAATGGATATGTACGGCTCCTACATGTATGTGAGCCCGCGCGTGAAGGACATCCTCGGCTATTCCGCCGAAGAGCTTCAGGGCAAAAATTCGTTTTCGCTGATGATTCCGCAGGACTCGGCCCGGAATATGGAATCGCTGCGCGCCCGTACCCCGGAATCGACCATCGATTGTGAAATCAACACCTTCATCCACAAAGACGGGCACCGCGTCATGCTGGAGTCCAGCGGCAAGGCCTTTGCAAACAACGTCGGCGAGCTGGCGGGTTTCCGCGGCGTCTCGCGCGATATTACGGAACGGATCGAAAACGAAAGCGCCCTGCGCCACAGCGAAGAGCGTTTCCGCAACCTGGTGGAAACGACGACGGACTGGATCTGGGAGGTCGATACCGAGGGGAAATATCAGTATGCCAGTCCGCAGACCGCGGACCTGCTCGGCTATTCCGCCCGCGAGCTGATGGGCCGCCACTTTACCGAACTGATGCCGCCGGTCGACCGGGAGGACATTCAGGCGCAGCTCGAACAGGTGCTCTCCAAAGGGGCCGCCCTGCATGCGCTGGTGACCACCAACCGCCATAAAGCCGGCCGCACCGTGATGCTCGAAACCAGCGCCGTGCCGTTTTACGACAAAGACTGGAATATCCAGGGCTGCCGCGGCATCAGCCGCGACATCACCGACCGCGTCGCCACGGAAAAGCAGCTGGAGTTTGAGCGCAGCCTCTTCCGCTCCTTCATGGAGCATGCGCCGGACCTGATTTACTTTAAAGACACCGACGGACGCTTTATCGAAGTCAACACCGCCAAAGCCGCCGAACTCAACCTGTCGCCGGAGGATGTGATCGGCCGGACCGATTTCGACTATATGCCGGAAGAGCAGGCCCGCATCCGCTTTGAAGATGAACAGACGGTGATGCGCACCCGCGAGCCGTTGCAGAAAGAGGAGCAGGCCTCCACCCCGTCCGGCGACCGCTGGTATTTGACCACCAAAGTCCCCCGCTATGATGAAGACGGCCAGGTGGTCGGCACCTTCGGCACCTCCTGGAACATCACCTACCGCAAACAGGCCGAAGAACAGCTGCGCCAGCTGCGCGCCCTGCTGAGCAACACCATCGATTCGATGCCCTCCGTCCTCGTCGGGGTGGATGCCGTCGGCCGGGTGATTCAGTGGAACCGCCAGGCGGAGGCGCAGACCGGCCTGCTGCCGGTCGATACCATCGGCGCGCCGCTGCGCGAGGTGTATCCCGAACTGCAGCAGCAGATGGTCAAAGTGGAACGGGCCATCCGCGAACGGGCCACGCAGAAGGAAGAGCGCATCCCGGTGCAGGTCAACGACCGCACGCGCTATCACGACATCACCGTCTATCCCCTGCTGGAAGGTTCCGAGGAAGGCGCGGTGATCCGCGTCGACGATGTGACCGACCGCGTGATGATTGAAGACAGCATCCGCAATATCGTCGAAGGCGTCGCGGCGGTCGGCCGGCGCTTCTTCAACTCCATGGTGAACCAGCTGGCCAAAACGCTGGATGCGGACTTCACCTACATCAGCGAATTTACCGACGACACGCACGAACAGATGCGGACCATTGCGGTTTCGGCATCCGGCGAAGCCGACGAAAACTTTGAGTACCTGCTGGCGGGCACCTCCTGCGAACGGGTGCTGCAGGGCGATACGGTTCAGTATTTTGAGGACGCACCGGACCACATGCCCGGCGTGGACAACCTGCAATCGATGGGCATTCACAGCTATATCGGCATTCCGCTGGTCGACTCCGAGCAGAAATCGCTGGGGGTAATGGCGGCGCTCTACCGGAAGCCGGTTGAACAGGTTGAATTTGCCACCTCCATCCTGCAGGTGTTTGCCGGCCGGACCGCCGCCGAGCTGGAACGCCTGCAGGCCACCAAGGAGCTGGTCGGCCTGCGGAACCTGCTCGAGAACATGATCAACTCGATGCCCTCCATCATTATCGGCGTGGACGCGGATAACCATGTGATGCAGTGGAACCACCAGGCGGAGGTATTGTCGGGCGTCGAAGCCCGGAACGCCCAGGGCCAGCCCCTCGCCGCCATTTTCCCGGACCTCGGAAAAGACATGAACACCGTGCTCGAACATATCGACCACACCGGCATTCAGCGGCATGAACATGTGCACTGCACCATCAATGATGAAGCCCGGACGGTGGACGTCACGGTTTATCCCATCACCTCGGACGGCTCGCAGGGGGCGGTTATCCGCCTCGACGATGTGACCGACCGCGTGCGTATTGAGGAAATGATGGTCCAGTCGGAAAAGATGATGTCCGTCGGCGGCCTGGCGGCCGGCATGGCGCACGAAATCAACAATCCGCTGGCCGGCATCCTGCAGAACCTGCAGGTAATGAAAAACCGCGTCACCCATACCACCGAGCGCAACACCACGGCCGCGCTGGCGGCCGGAACGTCGATGGCGGCGATCCAGGCCTATATGCAGGAACGCGGCATTCTCCAGATGATGGATACCGTTTCCGAAGCGGGCCGGCGCGCGGCCAAAATTGTGGATAATATGCTCAGCTTCAGCCGGAAAGATGAATCGCACTTTGCCCCGAACGACCTGGCGGAAATCATTGAACGCAGTATTGAGCTGGCCTCGAACGATTATAACCTGAAGAAGCGCTTTGATTTCCGGCACATCAAAATCCACCGCGACATCGATGAGCTGGACCCGATTCCGTGCGAAGGCAGCCAGATCCAGCAGGTCCTGCTCAACCTGCTGTCGAACAGCGCCCAGGCCATGGCGGAAAGCGGGCAGCAGAAGGATCCGCAGATCACCGTGCGGCTGAAACGCGAAGCGGAGATGGTCCTGATTGAGGTGGAAGACAACGGCCCCGGCATGAAGGCGGAAATCCGCAAGCGCGTCTTTGAGCCGTTTTTCACCACCAAGGATGTCGGGCACGGTACCGGGCTGGGGCTTTCGGTCTCCTATTTCATCATTACCGAAAACCACGGCGGCACCATGAATGTGTTCTCATCGCCGGGCCGGGGCGCGCGGTTCAGCATCCGCATCCCCTACGAACACCGCATGGAGCGCTGGGGCCTGCGGCTGTAACCGGCCAACCGGGCCGGCAGACGCAAAAATACGTGGTGATTTTTCCCGTATAGACTTGGGTTCCGGACCCGGGCCCACTATAAAGT
Source organism: Pontiella sp. (assembly GCA_041622415.1). Taxonomy (GTDB): domain Bacteria; phylum Verrucomicrobiota; class Kiritimatiellia; order Kiritimatiellales; family Pontiellaceae; genus Pontiella. The sequence goes on along the minus strand of JBFJYX010000072.1, from coordinate 7,180 downwards.
GCGGCATTGTTTTAAAGGAAAATCTATGGCGGACTATTCATCCATACGTGTACTGGTAATCGACGACGAACCGGCGATCTGCTCAAGTCTCTCGGCGTTTCTCGAAGACTACGGCTTTCGCGCCTCGACCGCCGAAAGTGCGGAAGAAGCACTCGATCTGATGAAAAGCAACGTCTATGACGTCTGCATTGTGGATATGCGCCTGCCCGGCATGAGCGGGGAAGACCTGATTATCGCCGCGCGCGAGCGCTATCCCGAGCAGCGTCACATCATCTATACCGGTTCGATCTCCTACAACCTGTCCGATGAACTCAAGCAGCTCGGCATGCGGCCGGAGCACGTTTTCCTGAAACCGGTCCGCGTTCTTTCGCTGCTGGTGAAATGCATCAAGGAACTGGCCGCGGAAGGCTGATGCCATGGCCGATGGCACCCAGGTTAGCATACTGATTATCGAAGACGAACGCCCCGTTCGCGACAGCTACCGCAATTTTCTCGAAGACCTCGAGTTCACCGTTTTGGAAGCGCCGGACGGCCCGGCGGGCATCGCGCTGTTTGAAGCCCATCACCCGGATGTGGTGATCCTCGACCTCCGTATGCCGAAAATGAGCGGACACGACGTGATGCGCACGCTCTCGGCCATTGACCCGTTCACGCCGATGATTGTCGTGTCGGGCACCGCGGATATCGCCGACACGGTCGAAGCCCTGCACCTCGGAGCCTGGGACTATCTGCTCAAACCGATCACCGACCTGAATATCCTCGAAAACTCGATCCGGCAGGTGCTTGCACGGGCCCGCAAGATAACCGAGAACAGAAAATATCAGCAGCAGCTCGAACAGGACGTCGAGCGCCGCACCCGCGAGCTGACCGGTAAAATGGAAGAGATGACGCGCTTCAATAAAATGGCGATGGGCCGCGAGCGGCGCATCATTGAGCTCAAGCGCATGATCAATGACCTGCTGGTTGAACTGGGCCGACCGCCTAAATTTAAATCGCCGAACCTGATCGAACCGGCAAACTCACCGAACGAGTAAACGCCATGCCTCCCGCCGTTGCCATCGTCATGAGAGCCAAGGATGAAATGCCGTATGTGCAGCAGGCGCTCGAGAGGCTCAGCCGGCAAACCTACCGCGCGTTCGACCTCTATGCCGTGGATTCGGGCTCAACCGACGGAACCCTCGAGGCCCTGAAGCATTCGCCCGCCCGAATCACGCAGATTCCGCCCGGCGACTATGTCCCGGGCAAGGTGCTCAACGATGCCGTCGCCCGCACGGAACACGACTTCATTGTGCTGCTCAATGCCGACGGCATTCCCACCGACGCGGACTGGCTCGGGAAACTGCTGGCGCCCCTGCTGGAAAAAAAGGCGGAGGCCAGCTTCTGCCGGCAGGTGCCGCGCCCGGATGCCCGGTTTATCGTTCAGTACGATTATGAGCGGGCCTATCAGCGCAAAACCATGCGGCCCGGTTTTTTCTCCGCGGTGGCCTGCGCCTTCACCCGCGAGCTCTGGCAGGCCCTGCCCTTTCCGGAGACCGGCTATGCCGAAGACGCCCGCTGGGCCGCGGAGGTGATCCGCAGCGGACATACCATTGAATATGTCGGGGCGTGCGCCGTGGAGCATTCCCACAACTATACCCTCAAAAGCCTGTTCACCAAACGCTACCGCCAGGCGCTCACGCAGGAGGAACCGCCCCGTGTCATCAAACAGGCCGTCGCCTGCCTGCGGGAAATTTTCCGGGATTTCATTTATGCATTACGACGCCTGAAACTGCATACTGTCCCCTACAACATCGCGTACCGGACCACCATTCACCGGGCGGTCTACCGGGGGCTGAAAGAGCATGGGTAAATACACGGTCAGAGGTTCGAAAGAACTCGATGCGCGGATCGATGATGATCTCGACCGCATTCGCAAAGCAGCGGCGCCGCACTGCGAGGCCGGTATTCTGCTCGGCGGATACGGACGCGGCGAGGGCACGCCGTTTATCACCGCCGACGGTTCCCAGGAACCGTTCAATGACTACGACATGATCGTGATTGTCGATGCTGTCACCCCCGTGCTGAAAGCGCAGTTCCAACGTCTGGAACAGGAGCTGACCGAGGAGGTCGGCCTGCGCGTCGACCTCTATCCCTATGTGCGCCGCAAACTGGCCAGCTGCGAATTTTCCCTGCTCAACTATGAGATGAAATACAACCATATGGTCATCTGGGGCGACCCGCATATTCTCGATGCCATGCCCCGGTACCGGCACCAGACGATCCCGCTTTCCGAAGGTTCACGCCTGCTGATGAACCGCGGCAAACTGCTGCTCGACATCAAACGCCGCCTGGCCACGGCGAAGCCGTTTACCGAAGAGGAGCGCGTGCGCTACATCAAATTTATCAGCAAGGTGCTGCTCGCGTTCGGCGACTGCGCCCTGCTCGCCGCCGGGCGCTATGACATTTCCTATGAGGTGAAGAAAAACCGGATTCCCATGATCGGGCATCCCCCCAACCGCGATTTCATTATTGCCGGCTACATGTGCGCCATCGACCTCAAGGAATGGGGCGACTACCATGCCCTGCAGGAGCTCGACATTGATGCGCAGGTGAAAAAGACCATCGAGGTCTTCTGCCGCTTCCTGCCGTGGTACCGGAAACAATATGATCTCCGCGAGTGCTCGATTGCCAAAGCCGTGGCCCTGAACCTGAAATGGAACAGGCGCCTGAGCACCCGCCATCCCCGCGAAGCCCTGTACGATGCCCTGATCGACCTGCTGCAGGATCAGTCCGCTCTGTCACACGAACGCTTCTACGAACTCCAGCGGAGATTTTCTTAGTGAAGAAGAAAAAGCTCAGCCTCTTTCTCTTCATTGATGCATTCGGCTGGGAGGTCCGGCAGCGCCATCCCGACTTTCTCAAAGGCCTGATCGTGGACAGCAAACCGCTCGAAACGATTCTCGGCTATTCCTCCGCCTGCGACCCCTCCATCATTTCCGGCCTCACGCCGGCGGAGCATAAACTCTGGTCGTCCTATTTTTACGATCCCGAGCACTCGCCGTTTACATGGACGAAGCCGCTCGGCCTCCTGCCGGATTTTATTTTCAACCGCGGGCGGGTGCGCGGACGCATGAGCCGGTGGGTGAAAAAAAAGTGCGGCATCACCGGCTATTTCCAGCTCTATGCCGTGCCGTTCAGCCAGCTGCATCTCTTCAACTATGCCGAGCAGAAACGCATCTGGGAGCCGGGCGGCCTGCCGCAGGGCCGATCTGTTTTCGACCGCATGACCGAGCGGGGCATCCCCTACTACACCCACAACAGCGATTTCAATGACGAGCAGCGGATCGAAAGCCTGCATGCCCATATCGAAAACCAGAGCATCGAATTCGCCTACTGCTCCCTCGGCGGGCTCGACGGACTCATGCACGCCAAAGGCAATAATCATCCGGACATTGGAAAGTTAATGAACCGGTATGACGCCGCGTTTCGTGAACTGATCGCGGCGGCGGAACTTTATTATGAAGAAGTGGCCTGGTATGTCTTCACCGATCACGGCATGCACAACGTCACCGGCTCCTATGATCTCATCTCAGACATCCAGGCATTGGAACTCAAGTGGAACCAGGAATACTGCGCCTTCTACGATTCCACGATGGCGCGCTTCTGGTTTAAAAGTGAAAACGCGCGCGCAAAAATTTTCCAATGTTTGGAAAACCATCCGCAGGGCCGGATACTGCCGGACGATGAACTGAAAAAATACGGCGTCTTTTTTGAAGACGGTCAATACGGTGAACTGATTTTCCTGATGAACTCCGGGGTGCAGATTGCCCCGAGCTTTATGGGCATAAAACCCTGCGCCGGCATGCACGGCTTCGACCCGGCGGACCCCGATTCCAAAGCGTCGATTTCCTCCGGCAAACCGATCCCGGAATCGGTTACCGGCATTCAGCATATTTTCAACCTCATGCTGAGCGAACTGGATCTCGAGGCGTGAGGCATGAGGCGCGAGGCGCGAGGCGTGAAAACGGTTTACAATCACGCATCAATCGTCAATCGTCATTCCCATGCAGGAACTGACCCCAGACCCCGAACAATTTCTCGAACTCGCGGAAGCGCGAATGCCCTTTGGCAAATACCGCGGCCGGCTGTTGATTGATTTGCCGGAACCGTATGTCGTCTGGTTTAAGCAGAAGGGCTTTCCGGGCGGCAAGCTCGGCAGGCAGCTCGAGACCGTCTATGTCGTTAAAGCCAATGGCCTTGAACACCTGTTCGATCGGCTGCGATAGAACGGATCGGCGCATGGCATCAGATAGGATTTTACCTCCCCCCTCAACTATGATCAAATGTCTGTCAAACACCCCGTTCTAAACAGAAACGTGAGAGATCGCATGTTCCGAAAATTCCTCAAAAAGAAAATCAAAACCCCCGAAGTCGTCGAGGAAATCGACGAAATTGATGAAACCGATGAAATTGAGAGCGTTGAAACGATCGATATCGGCCTGCTGGAAGAGCATCTCGACAGCATCAGGGTCACCCTGCTCGAGATCCGGAGTTACCGGAAGAAAAAGGTGGTCCGGTCCCCGACCCTCCACTTTATGCAGACCATCGATATCGAAGAGGCCTGGAGCAGCTGCCGGGATGCCTTTCATCAAACCTATGCGCTGCTCAGTCAGGTGGCCGACCACTTCGAAGCGGAACATGAAGCCCTGCCGGATTCTGCTGCTTTCGGGAGCGCCATCGATCAGTTTGTCAACCTGATTGACCGTATCACTCTCGTGCTGGATGAGCAGGAGAGTTTCAGTTTCACGCCCACCGAATTTGAAACCATCGACAACGGCATCCTCAAGATTCAGCATTCGGTCAACCTGCTGAAAAGACAGGTCATGTTTGATTTTACCTATAACCGGAATCCGAAAACATAGTCCGGCTATAACTCCTTCATCACCTGCTGCAGCTCGGCCACGGCATCGAGTTTAGTGCCATAACGTTTCTTCGTGAGGCTCAGGAATTTTTCCACGGCCTGGCGGAGCGACTGAATCGTTGTATCCGTAACCCGCTGCGGATGATCAAACATATCCTGCATCAGCTTTTTCAAGGTGACGCTCAATTTATATTCGGCCGATCTTTTATCAAACTGCAGCCCGCTGCTGATATCGTTCTGGATCATGCGAAACAGATGAAGCAGACAGAGCCGGCGAAACTCTTCCCGGGAGTCGGTCAATAAACGCTCGGTCCACAGGTCGAACTGTTCAATGCCCGGATCGTCGACATGCGCAGCCCCGGCTTCAAGCGTCATGATCTTCTCCTCGGCGGGCGGCGCGGACGGGGCCGGCGCCATGTCAGCCAGCGATGCCATGACTTCCTCCACCAGGGCGCGGGGTTTGCACTTCATTTTTGACAGAACCTTATAGGCTCCGAGATCGGCCACGGTACTGACCAGCGTCTGGATATAGCCCGTAGCAAACACGATCACGCGGAGATGCTTCAGGTGCGGATCCTTTCTGATCACCTGCAGGACATCCTTGCCGTGCATATCGGTCATGTGCAGATCCAGTATAACCAGGTCCGGACGGAATTGGGCCATCTGCTCAATTCCGGCGGTGCCGGAATTGGCCACGGCAACCTCGAGCCCTTCCTTGATCAGTAACTTTTCGTACAGCCCGGTTAAAAAAACATCGTCATCGACAATAAGTACCTTTTTCATCATTTCTTTCATCTGTCAGCAGCCGGTCCATTTCGCGACCGCTTCGTTCCATCAGCTCTTTTACCGTTTTGATCTGTTCTTCAATATCTGCGGGCATTTCGCTCCGGCATTGCAGTTCAATCCTGCGCAGCGTTTGCGACAAATCAACAAAACCGCACGCAACCGCAGAGCCGACCAGCTTATGTGCCGCGGCCACCGCCTGTTCCGCATCCTGCCGCTGTGCGGCATCAGCCAACGCGCTGATCCCCTCAACCGCCTGCTCGTTAAACAAGGCCAGCAGGTCTTCGGCGAGTTCCGTGTCATCCCCTGCAGACTCTATCAGTGTTTTAATATCTACCATGACTCTTCATATAGCAATATGAATGCCATAACGCGCACCCGACGCGGGTTTATAAAGGAATTACGGGTTTTCAATAGCACCGTTATACTCCTATACTCGCCCCTGTTTTTAATACGAAAGGATAAAAGATGGATTCACTCGAAGGAAAAATGGCGCCGGCATTTTCGCTGGAGGGCAGCGACGGCAAAAAACGCGCGATCAAAGATTATCTGGGCCGGCGGGTCGTGATCTACTTTTACCCGCGCGACAACACGCCGGGCTGCACCAAGGAGTCGTGCGGATTCCGCGACCTGAACAGCGAAATCAACGACCTGAATACGGTGGTGCTGGGCGTCAGCAAAGACAGCCTGGCCTCGCACGACAAGTTTATTGAAAAGTTCGACCTGCCCTTCACCCTGCTCTCCGATCCGGAAACGAAGATGATGGAAAAATACGGCGCCTGGGGCGAAAAGGTGCTCTACGGCAAAACCTCCATCGGCTGCATCCGCTCCACCGTGATCGTCGATGAAAAGGGCAAGGTGATCAAACACTGGAAAAAGGTCACTAAAGCCGAGGCCCACCCCGCCAAGGTAGTGGAATTTCTGCAGGAGCTGTAGGTTCCCGCAGGAAGCCCGAAGATCCGGGAAGCGAGCAGAGCATGAAAAAGATCTTGAGCATCTGTCTGGCGGGCATCTGCCACATAGTCGCAGGCCAGACCATCTATGAAGTGGAGCCGGCGGTTGAAACGGTCGCCAGTCATGTATCCGGCGACTATCTGGATGACCCGGCCATCTGGATCCACCCCGACGATCCGGCGCAGAGTGCCGTGATTGGAACCTGCAAGCATCCGACGCAGGGCGGGCTGTATGTCTATAACCTGGACGGCAGCACCAATCAGTTTCTGCAGAGCGGCACCCAGAACGGGGTGGATCTGAGGTACAACTTTCCGCTGGGCGAAACCACGATCGATCTCGTGGTCAGCGGAGACCGGGGCAGTGATACGCTCAAGCTGTTCTCCATGAACGCCTCCACCCGCCAACTCGAACCCATCGGGGCCCGCGACCTGCCCATGGCCCTCAGCGGCGACCCCGGCTACGGCCTCTGCATGTATCGCAGCGAGCATTCCGGGAAAACCTACTGCTTCGTCGGCAATACGGGCGGCGGGGTCGAGCAGTGGG
>JBFJYX010000071.1:0-10642 GCA_041622415.1 Pontiella sp. | reverse complement strand
CGAAGCCGAGCTGCGCCGGTGTATAGATCAGGTCCGGGGCCGTGCCGCTCAAGGTACCGTTGGTCGGCAGCGACACCACGCGATAGGTCAGGTTGCTGCCATCGGGATCCGTGCCGGCCAGCGTGATATTTACCGGGAGATCTTTCGTCGTACCGACGAGGAGATCGTGCGCCACCGGCGCATCATCCATCGGCTCGACCGTAATCGAAACGGCGGCTTCTTCGCTTTCGGCAAAGCCGTCATTCACCGAGAAGCTGAAGGCATCCGCGCCGAAAAAATTCGTTTCCGGCGTATAGGTCAGGTTCGGGGCCGTACCGCTGAGCGTCCCGTGGGCCGGCGGCGAAATCACGGAATAGATAAAGTTGGTGCTGCCGACTCCATCCGAACCGCTCAGGGTGATCGCAACCGCAGTATCTTCGTCCGTCGTCACCGACTGCGCCGCAGCCGTCGGCGCGGATTCAATGCGCTCAAACCCGCTGAACATCGCTTCCGCCAGCGCGGTATTTTCACCGGACGTCACGGCCATGCCCATCTCGATCTTTTCCGCCAGGGGAAGCGTGACCTGTGCAATAGTCGTCCAGCTCAGTCCGTCTGCGGAACAGGAGCCGGTAAAAGTATCCCCGCTGCGCACCAGTTTAGCGTACGGGCCGAATGCCGGCCCGAGCGTTCCCGCCGTCTGCAGCACGCCGTTGGTTACCGATCGGTACACCATATGCATCTGCCCCGCCGAATCGCGCAGCACGGCAACGGTCCGCGCCCCGGCCGCCAGCACCGTGCCGTTGCTGTAGGCCGCAACGCAGGCATCGACATACTCGGTGTCCGTATAATCCAGCGCCGTCGGCTCCGTCCGTTCGCGGAACATGACGCCCGCTCGGGCATCGGCATGGGCCGCGTCCAGGTGGTCGATGCAGGCGCTGATCGTTCCGTTTCCATAGTGAAGGTCGGAAAGATAGAAAAACTGATCCGAGCTGCCGGAAAGCGTGCCGCAGCCCTGCAGCGTGTAGGTGTCATCCGTGCGGGATGCCCCGCTGCCGGCCAGCGCCGGACTGCCGATATCATTCTTCCACAGGATGCGGCTCTGCTTGCCGCCCGAATCCGTTTCCAGTTCCAGGAAAACATCGCAGCGCTCGAAACTCCGGGTGTAGACCCAGCCGTCCCGGACGGCATCACCGAGGGGTTGGCCCAGCGGGCGCTGGAACTGGTCATAATAATCGGTCAGCCACTGCCATCCTGCATCCGTCGCATCCACCGAGGCCTGGTGATAGAAGTAGGCATATTCATCCGCATAGGTCAGGTAAATGCCCAGCGAAAAATCAACCCCGTCCTCCATATCGCGCGGCGAGCTTCCGGAATAGGGATTCCGCAGCATCGTCAGCTTTCCGTTCCGGCCGCTTTCCTGCGCCAGCGCAATCGCCGTGGCGATGGCCGTCGGGTTTCCGCCCCCGGTCCACCCCTCCCGGTAAGTGCCGTCGAGGTAAGGCAGGCGCGTGCGGTTGTCGCCGTTGTTGTTCATGCAGAATTTATGGTCCGGCGACCCCTCATAGAGCGGCTGCAGCATGCTCGCCGGCACGCCGGTCTTATCGATAAAATAGCCGTCGATCGGAGACGGTATGAACGACGTTGTTCCATCCGTCGCATACCCCGCCACAAGGCCCATCATTTTGTGACCGACCCCCACCCACCAGTCGATGAAATCGGGATTGCTCCGCTGATAGGTCGGCCAGCCGCGAATCATGAAATCGGGATCGATATATTCGTCCCAGTGGTCATTGATGGAATCATCAACGCCATAGTGTCCGTAGTAGATTCTGGAGTTCCAGTAAAAGACGACCTTGATACCCGGGTTGAAGGCTTTGAGGGCCGTGGCCTTGTCATGGTATCCCTCAATGTTGCCGTTGGCCTTCTCCAGCACGACAAAGTCATACCGGTTGGCCATGCGCTCCGCCTCGTCATCCGTAAAGGAATTACCGCCCTTGCGGACCAGCATGGTCCGGGGAATGATGTCCCAGGAAAACCGGGGGAAGGCCTGGGCCAGTTTGTTCGACGTGGTCGGCTCATACGGCGTGGGGCCATAGGCGTGTCCTTCGGCAATATCCGAAAACGGATAGTCCGGGTCCTCTTCGGTCAGCGACGGGTTTCGTACGACCAAGCGCAACGAGACCTCGGAAATCGCCCACTGCCGGCTGCCGACATTACTGCCCGCCCCGGTTACGGAAAATGATTCGCCGCTGATGTCATACGACTCGGTGGGTGCACTGAAACTCGCCGTCGCCAGATTTGTTCCCACTCCGAAGATGATTTTATGACTGTTCCCGCCGTTGGTCTCGAGGACCTTCATGTTCGTGAATGCGCGCTCCACCAGCACCAGCCCGTTCGATGCCAGGTCGGCCCCGTTCATGGTGACGTCCTGCTGGGTCATGCGGATCGACTCGCCTGCATCGAGATCGGAATCGCCGTCGACGCCCCAGTAGTTATCCACATCCGTCAGCGCGGACGCATCGCCCAGCGACGTCACGACGGCATCGTCGGCCACATAGGAATAGTCCGCGCCGCTGAAGGCATCTACCACCACATTGAACTGCAGCGTTTCGGCGTCATCGCCGCCCACCAGGTTGTTCCCGGCCCAGGTGATCTGATACACCCAGTTCGAACCGTTATCCACCCGCGTGCAGGAGAGGTCGGGCGAGCTGAGATCCACCTTGCGGTATCCATTGGCCAGCTCCAGGTCCGTATCGGCCCCGGTTTCCGTCCCGGCCTGCGGCTTCAGGGTCATCCAGAAATAACTGTTGCGGCCGGAGTCGTTTGACTCATTGCCGAACAGCACCACCTTGTCGATGGCCGCCCGCGTATTTTCGGTTGCGTTCGTTCCCCGCCCCCAGGCGTAGATGCGGAATTCCGTGGCCCCGGAAATAAATTCACAGGCGGTGCCGGTTAAATCAACACTCACCCCTTCATAAGCGCCGGTCAGGCCGAGCGCATTAGTGATGACCGCCGTACTGCCGATCAACGTGCCGTCGCCGTCCGTGACCGCATATTCATCCACCGCATTCGCGGATTCCCGGGTCGCTTTGAACGTAAGCCGGGAGAGGTGAAAGCCGGTACCTTCATCCGGGGTGACGGTGAACGAGACATAATCATCGCTGGCCACCGCAGCCGCGAACGACGATGCGGCTGCATCCATCACCCCGATGCTCACGGCACCGGGTGTATTCGTGCTGCCGAACGTTTCGCCGCCATCCGCCGCCCCGCTGTTGTCTCCGATGGCCGCCTCTAAGGTAATCCCCATCGGCGACGTCAGCGGCCCCGCCGTCAGGTTATCGCCCACGGTCGTTGCCGCCGCCGGATCCGTGGCCCCGGCATCAAAATCATAGCCGACCAGGATCGACTTCCAGGCCGTCGTGCCGTTCAGCACCACTTTATCGAACAGGGTGATGGAATTCGTGTCGGCTCCGCCCCCGTAAACATAGATGCGGAAGGTCACCGCCTCTTCCAATCCCTGGAAATCCGCGCCCGGTAAATCGACTACGACATTATTCGAGGCATTGGTCCAGCTGCCCGCATCAATCGTCTGCCCCGTCACAATTTCGGACCCGCCGGTAAATCCGCCGACCGAGGAAAACAGGGCCCATCGCTCCGCCGAATGATCCAGCGTTTCAACATATGTCCGGAAGCTCAATGATTCCAGGTTGAGCTTGTACCCGGCATTCGGCGTGACGGTGAACTCCATATAGTCATTGTCCTGAATAGCGCCGGAAAGATCATTCGAATCGTTCACGTCTTCGAAACCGAAATCCGCTCCCGCGCCCCCGAAGGCAAAGCGGTTGGTCGTCCCGAAGGCCCCGCCCTCGGCATCGAGGGCATCGTCCGGTGCCAGGGAATAATCAAAAGCCGTCGTCAGGCCGACGCCCGTCCCGAAGCCGGAGGCCGTCAGGTTGGCATCCTGGTGGGTCGCTTCCACGGAGGACGCCGCCTCCCCGTCCAGTTCACCGGAATCAAAATCGTAGCCTGCCAGGATCGCCGCCTGCGCCGTGAAGCCCAGGCCCAATACACCTGCGATTAATAGAAGTTTTTTCCTGATCACCGACTCGCCTCTTTTATGGATAAATGCCGACTATAAAGCAGTATACATACCAAAGGCGGGCCGAAAACACCATCGCCGGAAAAGGGTATACCCTGCGTTTTGACGCAGGAAAATGCCCGAAATCAGTCGTCGATTCGCAGCCCCGCCCGGGACCGGTCAAACGGAACAATGCCCATTTTCAGGGCCGGGGAATCGGGCCTGAAACGGAAATCCCCGTTTTCGGGATCCACGAACAGCGGGTCAACCGCCATGCTGTTTTTATCCACGCCCACGCGCCGGTTTTTTGCCAGGCACGCTTCGGCAACCGAAGGATCGGCGGTGGAGAAATAGATATTCAAATCCGTATCGGCATCCTGCACCCGTGCAATCTTCCGGCCCCGGCGGTCCTCCGACGCATTTTTATTTCCGGGTGCCAGTTCGCTGATAAACTCCGTATCCGCGCGGTGCGAATAGAAAATATTCCGCCGGATCGTTCCGCCGGTCAGCGGCCCTTCACGGACCGACAGGTAATACCCGCGCGGCGGGGCAATCACGTCGGCCACAATATTATTTTCCACCCGCGTGTTCAGCTTCATCATGATGCCCTGCGAGGTGCATTTATAAATCAGGTTTCCGGTAATCAGCGTATCCATCTGCCCGCCGTCCGTCCGCACGGCGCACTGCATAATCATCGGCGTAACCAGGTGGTGGATATAATTGCCGCGAATCACATTGCCGGCCCCCGCGCCGCGGATGTAGATGGCGTTGCCGTCGCCGAGGCGCTGCATGGCATGGTGGATTTCGTTGTATTCAATCACGTTATCATGCGTATGCAGGTAAGGCCGGACCTCCTCCAGCGTCGCTTCCCTGAAACTTTTCGGGCTTCCGCCGATCTCATGCCAGCGGATGGTGCGGGTCAGCTCCCGGCCGCCCTTGCCGAAAAACTCGGTCATGCAGCCGGAAAGAATCAGGGCCGTGTAATTCGTGTGATGGATCAGGTTGTTCGCCACCCGGTTTTCCCCGCTCTGCCAGAGCATGATGCCCGGCGAGTGCCAGTAGATTTCCCCGACATGATGAATGTGGTTGTTATAGATCAGGTTGCGGTTGTTGACGTCTTTGGTGCCGGGGCCGTACCCGCAGAGCAGGATACCCGCACCGCCGATATGCTCAATGTGATTGCCCGAAATGGTGTTTTCCCGACCGTGCAGGTCGACGCGGACCGCCCCGCTGCCGCTGTGCAGGAAATGGCACTGTTCGATCGCGCAGTTTTCGGTTCCGCGCATGCGCACCAGCGCATTGGCCTTATCCAGGAAATCCCAGTCGTGCTGCAGGCCGGCATCGTCCGGCGCCACGAGATAGCGCTCGCCATGTTTAAACGTGAGGCCCTTGAAATGCAGGTTGCGCACCGGAATATCCGCGGGGCCGTCCACATCCACCGCGCCCTCCACACGAATGAGCTCCAGCAGCTGCGGCGCCACCACCGGCGATTTGCCCCGCGGCCAGAGATAGACCGTCCCCTTTTTTGTGTCGAGCACCCACTCGCCCGGTTCGTCGAGCTCCTCCAGCACATTTTCCACCCAGCAGGATTCAATCTTTTCCTCCTTCAGGAACTTCAGCGGATTCATGGCATAGGTCGATTCAACCGACGTCCGGACGACGCGCTCGTTTTCATCCACCGATTCAACCGGCAGGATATTCACAATCCAGGCATGATGCGGACGCATGATGATTTCCGCGTCTTCCGCATTTTTCCAGGCTTTGAAATGTTCCGGCGGGATGCGCACCCGGTCGCGGCCGCCGCCCTCCAGCGGAATAAAGCCGGCGGACTGTGCGCGCGGCAGCAGCCCCTCGTCGTTGTACAGGGTTCGAAAGGCGCCCGAAACCGGCGCTTCCCACACCTTGCCCTGCGCCGCCGCCGGCAGGCCGGGCAGCAGGCCGCCCGCCTTTTTCCAGCCTTTGATTTCGCGGCCCGAACTGAATACCGGCGTTTCATCGGGATACGCCGCATAGGTGATGGACTGCTGGTCGTTCCCCGAATCGTCCAAACCGAAAACCACCGTTGCATCCAGCCGGTACGTCCCCTCGCGGATCTGCACCAGGATATCGCCGGTTTTATTTTTCTTCAGAACCCGAACCGCATCGCGCGCGCGCTCCAGCGTGGCGAACGGCCCGTCGGTGCCCTGCGCATTGGGTTCGGCCAGCGTACCGGACCATGTATCGGCCCCCTCGGGGGAGACATAAAAATCAGCCGGATTCGCGGCCGCCCAACCGACCGTTACGGCCAACAGCATCCCGGACAGGATTAATCTGATCTTGCTCATTACTTTCCTTCCAACAGTAGATCGGAAAAAGCTAACGAATCTCCGGAACCTGCCCATCCCTATTATTCATGACGGGCCCGGCCCGAGCCACGGCGGCCCCGCGTTTTCCAATGCCTGGAAAAACGGCGCAGGATTTTTCCAGGCATTGGAAAAATCCCGCCCCGCGCTTCAGGGCCGCAGCCGAATGACCGTGGCGCCCTCGCGACTTTCGCGGCCGTCCGCCCGCACGGCAGTGACCTTAAACGTGATCTGCTCCAGCTCTTTCAGGTCGGACGCCTGGTAGGCAAAACGGGTATCCGTTATTCCGGAAGCAATCTGCTCATAATCCGGGGCACTGCCCACGGCGCGATACAGGTTGTAGGACTTCGCATCCGCACTGCCGGTCCAGGTCAGCCCGATCTGGGATTTAAGGTCCTTGGCAATCTCCAGGTTCATCGGAGCGGCTACCGGCGTGTAAGCCGGGATCCCGGTAACGACAATGGTCTGGCCTTTCGTGGTTTCGATACCGATCAGGTCCGTTCCTTTGGCGGTAAAGTCGACCGGCTTCCCGTCGGCCGTTTTAACCATGGCCCGGGCCAGGTTCGGGTATCTCAGCTTCAGCGTACCGCCCGCGTTGGAAACCACCTCCAGCCGCTGCGCCTGTCCGTTCGACCACTGCGCGGAGACCTCGAAGTTGCCGCGCGCCAGCAGGCCGCGGTAGCTGCCGTCCGGCCAGACCGAAGGCAGGGCGGGGAACGGCGTCACCACGTAGTCCTGACTCTGCAGCAGCAGTTCCGTGACCCCCGCCGTGGCGCCGTAGTTTGCATCTGCCTGGAACAGCGGTCCGCCGCGGTGATCGTTAAACAGGTTGTGCAGGTAATTTCCGCCCAGCAGATCCTGGAAAAAGAGATAGGCTTCATCGCCGTCATGCACCCGCGCCCAGAAGGCAATCCGCTCGGCGCGTGCCCATCCGATATTGGATTTGTGGGTGCGCAGCGTCAGCGTGGTCCTGACCGCATCGAGCCAGGCCGGCGTGGTATCGTTGATCAACTGACCCGGGTAGGACCCCAGCAGCATGGAGGTGTGCCGATGGTGGGGATCGAGAGCTTTGTGCGCATCGCAGTAGAATTCTTCCTGGCGGAATTCTTTGATCTGCCCCGATTTACCGACCAGAACCGGATCCAGCAGCGGGAGCTGCTTTTCGTAGATCTTCAACCGGGGATCGGTGCGGCCCAGAATTTTTGCGGCCGTCAGCGTGTTATGATGGTTTTCATAGAACATCTGCTGGTCAAAGGTGGTGCCGGACGTGTCGCGGAACTTCTGCTCCGGGGACGATGAGGGTTTGGCCAGCAGGGCGCCGTCGATTTCCTGGACGAAGCGGGAAACAAAGTTGGCCTGTTCATACATCACAGGATACACCGTCTCAGCGAGCAGGGATTCATCGCGCGTGTAGTCATAGTAATCCCAGAACATCTGGGCAATCCACGATCCGGTCCCGAAGCCGGCGACGGGCGATTTGCCGGTCACATTGTACGGCTGGGTCCAGAACGGACCGGCCCAGCCGTTGTCGCCGTTTTTATCAAGCTGCGCGGGGTTGTATTTCCCGATGTATTCCGTGGCGTACTGCCGCTGCTGATGGACAAAGATCTTGAAGAAGTCGGCATAGGACTCAAACAGCTCAGGCAGGTTGGCGCAGAACGCCGGCGCATAGGCCATCTGCACATTCGTGTCGTGCAGGTATTGGGAAGACCACGGCGGACGGGCATAGACATTCCAGATGCCCTGGAGGTTGGGCGGAAGCGTGCCTTTGCGGGAGGAACAGATCAGCATGTAGCGTCCGAACTGGAACGCGAGCTCCTCAAGGTAGCGGTCCGAGGCGCCGCCCGGATAGGCATCGACCAGTTCATCGGTGGTGATCGTCGGCATCGCCGCACCGAGGTCGAGGCTCACCCGGTCGTACAGCCCGGTGTAGTCGGCGCGGTGGTTGGCCCGCAGTTCCTCATAGCTCTTCGCCGCCGCATCGGCGATATAGCCGGAAACCTTGGCGTGGGGATGGGGAAATCCTTTGAGCTTCTCTTTGGGATCGGCGGTCAGGAATACCTGCGGATCGAATGGGTAGTTGGTGCCCACCGCAATCAGGATAACGGCGCTGTCGGCATTCGACACCGTAACGGTGCCGTTGGAAGCCTTCAGCGTGCCGCCCTCGGGGATGACCTTGAACTGGCCCTCAAACTCGATGTTGTAATAGGTCATCACCCCGGAGAGCGTAACCGTGTCGCCTTCGGCCGCGACGGTGCCCGACTTGCCCTCTCCCAGAAACGGAATGGTCGGGCGCAGGGTGAACGACAGCTTGCCCTTCTTCGAAGCGCCCAGGCGGATCACCATCACTTTATCGGGATAGCTCGTGAAATATTCCCGCGAATACTCGACGCCGCCCTGCTGATAGCGGACCCGCAAAACCCCGTCGTTCAGGCTTAACGCCCGTTCGTAATCGGTCGCCCGGTCGTGGCCGAAATCAATATAGACCTCCGCAAAATTATTCAGGCCCCGGCGCTTGAGTCCGCGATCCTGCCCCCAATCGTACAGGCTGTTTTCGGTAATCTGGATGCGCTCGCTCGCCGTGCCGCCGAATACGTTAATCCCCATGTAGCCATTGCCCATCGGGATGGAAGCGTTGGCCCATCCGAAATCGCTGTCCGGGGCCGGTTCGTCGTACCAGAGCCGCATCGGCTTGCCCGGCCGGTTGGCGATTAAATCGGAATGCGGCTCCGCCGCACAGGCCAGCGCTGCGGTCACCGTCAGCATACAGGCTGCGAATGTTGTCCGTTTGTTTTTCATAAAATCAGTCATCCTTTCACTTGCTCTCCATTTGCCGAACGGCATATGCCGCCGTGATACGCTGAATTTCGTCAACGCCGGGTTCCGGACTTCCGCCGGCCTTGCGCCAGTTGTGCCCCGCGTTTTTAACGATCACCATTTCAACATCGGCCCCGATCTGATCCGCCTTATTCTTCAGGTGCGGCGCATGGGCAAAGGGAATGGTCGAATCGGTATCCCCCTGCAGCAGGAGCAGCGGCGGACTCTCCTTTTTGATCCAGTAATACGGGCTCATGGCTTTGTACTCCTCCGGAAACATTTCAAACCCGCCATCCCGGCCGGTAATCCGGAAACCGAAGCGGTCGGGATTCTTGTCCGAAAGATCCGTTTTGAACAGGTTCAGGTCGGTAAAGTCGGTCGGCCCGTACCAGGAGATTCCAGCCTTTGGAACCACATCAAATCCGGCCAGTGTTTCATCGCCGGGGAACATCTTCGGATCGGCCAGGGTCAGCATCTGCGCCAGCTGCCCGCCAGCGGAATCGCCCCAGACCACGATGCGGTCCGGATCGATGCCGTACTGCTCCGCATGCCGCTTCAGGAAACGCAGGCCGTCCATGGCATCGACCACGCAGTCGCGCATGAGCACCCCGCTGTTCTTTTTGCAGAGCCGGTAATCAATCGAAACGCAGACCCATCCTTTTTCAGCCACCTGCTCAAACACCGGCCGCATCAGCGGCAGCCCGCCCTTGTCTTTACTGCCGGCCGCCCAGCCCCCGCCGTGCACATAATAGAGCAGCGGCGCTTTTTCCGGTTTGCCGGAAGGCGGCAGATAGATATCCAGCTTGAGCGGCCGTTTGCCGACCTGCTTATAGGTGACGTCCAGCAGGGTTTCCCCTGCCCAGTCCACTTTGGATTCGGTTGCGGCACCAAAGGCAACCCCGCCGCACAGCAAGGTGATCAGGCCCAGTTTTACACACCGATCATTCAGTAACGCATTCCCTGTTTTCATCCCTGCCGTTCCTTTCACCCCGGCACGTCGTCGCGGCCGATAGACCCATCACAAAAGGGAAATCATTCCCGAAACGGAAAAAACGTCTATCCCCATTATTCATTACTCCGCGCACGGCGTATGCAGGAACGGCTTACAGGCCGGCTGCACAACGGGACTTCAGCATCACTCCGCTTTGCTCTTTTTCGAGAGTTCTCCGACTGCCGGCGTCTTGGCGGTCCAGTCCAGCTTGCGATCAAACAGCGTGCAGTACGGCGGATAGTTGTTGTAGGAAACGCCCTCCGCCTTCCAGTGCTCCAGGTGACGGTCGTAGGTTTTCCGCATCTGTTCCAGGGCCGCGCCGTATTCCGGATTGCCGGCCTGGTTGGTCATTTCCAGCGGATCCTTTTCCAGATGGTACAGCTCTTCGGCCTCTTCAAATCCGTCCGCGGCATAGCTCCAGTAGACATACTTCAT
>JBFJYX010000070.1:0-10666 GCA_041622415.1 Pontiella sp. | reverse complement strand
TGGGCCGAGATGTAGTCGATCTGCTGCGGCAGCAGGCCTGAGTTGGAGAGCGCGTCTTCCATGCTGGCCAGAAGACCGGTTCCGGGAGCTTCTGAACTGAGATCTCCTGAATAACCGTAGCCGCAGATTTCAAGCAGGGGAGTTGCGCCCCGAGCAAGTGCAGCATCCAGGTTTTCGAGGATCAGGACACAAGCGCCCTCAGCAATCACGCCGCCAGCCCGGTTTTGATCAAAAGGTTTGCTGGCTTTTTCCGGATGGGTCTGGCCGGCGGGTATCATGCGGGCCGCGTTGAATGTGGCGAGGGTGAGCTTGGTAATCGGTGCGTCTGCTCCGCCGGCAATAGCGATGTCCCGCTTTCCGCTCGCGATGGCATCCGTAGCAAGAGCAATGGCATCCAGGCCGGCGGGGCAGCCTGTGGAAACGGTAAGAGTTTCCGCCTTAATGCCGAGAAGTGCTGCAATAGTGCCGGCTCCTGCCTGCGGCAAGGAGGTGATGGCGGTTAAGGGGCTGGCATGGCGGATTCCTTTGCTTTCAATTCTGAGGACCTGCGTTTCAATGACTTCTGTTGCGCTGGTGCTCACTCCGAGGCAAACAGGAATGGGTGCTGTTTTGAGTTCCTGCATGGCATCCGCATCCTGGATAGCCATCTGTGCAGCGGCCATGGCAAGTTGGGTGAATCGGGCCATCCGCTTCGGTTTGAAGCTTTTATCGATGAAATCTTCAGGGTTGAAGTCTGACACTTCCCCTGCGACAGCGTCCGGCATGTCAGAGGCATCAAACAGGGTGACCCGGCCGATGCCGGAGCGACCTTCCAGGAGGGAGTTCCAGAAGGCGTCTTTGCCGATGCCGTTGGCCGCCAGTACCCCGATCCCGGTAACCACAACTCTGTTCTGCCTTAGCATGCGCCTGTTTCCCCTTGATTCATCCGTGGCGTAACACCCGCGGTCACAAGCTGATAAGTGCCGATAGGTGAAAAAACTGTAAACGTATCGATGTACAATTTTGTACACTAAATATCAATATGTTGTATATATCAAGAGTTTTTATACAACCGGTGGGTGATAAAATTCGTGACGCGTGGCATAACTCATGCTACAAAATGGCGGATTAATAGTTTCCGGCTAAAGAGGTGATCATGAAAAAGAATTATAAGGTAATTACGGGCTGCGTATTCGTCGGTCTTGCGGCGATTTCACAGTATGCGCAGGCCGACGGCTATCGCAACCCGCCGTCTACTGCGGAAGGGATTGCAAAATCGGGTGCGAACTCCGTCTGGGTGGACGATGCCTCGGCGATTTCCTACAACCCGGCCAACCTGGCCTTCCAGACGAATCAGTCTTTTGTGCTGTCGACCACGTTCGCCCGCACGGAAAACGAATACACCGTGCCAACGGTCGGAACCTTCGAATCTTCCGGAGACTGGAACATGCTGCCGAACCTTTTTTATTCGCAGCCCATCGGGGAAAATGGCTGGGCTTTGGGATTAGGAATCACCACTCCGTTTGGGCAGGGGCTTTCTTGGGAATATGATGATTTTGAAACACTCACGGGGTATTCAAATATGGTTCCCTATGAGGCCAATGTTGCCCTTATTGACTTAAATCCGACCATTGCATTCAAGGTGCACGAAGATGTGAGTATCGGTATTGGCGTTGACTTTTATCTATCTCAGCTCGGACTGACAGCCGTACAGGGGATTACAACGAATGTTGACTTCGGACCTCCTCTTGGAATGGTTTTGATACAGGATAATTTCAAAGTGGAGGCAGAATCATATGGATGGGGTATTGGTGCCAATGCCGGGATGTCATGGGACATCGCAGATGGGCATCGATTTTCGGCCACCTATCGAAGTGCATTTGAAATAGAATATTCGGGAAAGGTCAAGGTTGATGGCCAACCGGATTCAGATTTCGATACCGCAGTAAAATATCCGAACATTGTGAGTCTGGGATATGGCGTTCAGCTGACAGAACGCGTCCAGATTGAAACAATGGTGGAATGGCTTAACTGGTCGAACAATGAATCCCAAATAATTGAGATAGAGGGCCAGCCACCTACAGAATTGGTAAATAACTGGGATGACACGTTCACTTTCGGCCTCGGCGGAAGCTGGCAGGCGCTGGATACGCTTGCGGTTCGTGCGGGATATGCCTATATTCCTTCCCCTATTCCGGATGATACCATCACGCACCTGCTGCCGGATGCCGACCGCCACGCGATCAGCTTCGGTTTGGGCTACACCCGGGGTGCGCATACGGTGGACCTGGCGTATACTTTTAGTATTTATGAAGATCGAAGTGCTCCGGCCGACGGTGCAGGACCGGG
Organism: Pontiella sp.; assembly: GCA_041622415.1. Lineage (GTDB taxonomy): Bacteria > Verrucomicrobiota > Kiritimatiellia > Kiritimatiellales > Pontiellaceae > Pontiella. The sequence goes on along the minus strand of JBFJYX010000070.1, from coordinate 8,338 downwards.
ATTATATGATATTGATTCCAACCTCGTAGGTCTGACATACTCCGCGTCATTCTAGGGAGTAACAATGATTGCTGATTCGAAGGATAAGATGGGGCAGGTGCTGGTGATCGACGATGAGCGCGGTCCGCGCGAAAGTCTCCGCATGGTCCTTAAATATGACTATGATATGATTCTGGCTGATCGCGTGGATGCCGGCATTGAGCTGCTGCGCGAGAATGATCCGGACCTGGTCATTATGGATATCCGCATGCCCGAAAAGAGCGGCATTGAAGGCCTGCAGGAAATCCGCGAAATCAATCCGCACGTTTCCATTGTTATGCTGACCGGCTACGGCGATCTCGAAACCGCCCAGCAGGCGATCCGTTTCGGCGCCAACGACTATCTTCAAAAACCCTTCGATACCGACGAAATTCAGGCGGTCGTCAAAAAATACGTTGAACGCTCCAAAATGAATTCCCGCAAAAAGCAGGCGCAGGAAGAGCTCAACAAAATGACGCAGTCGCTGAGCCGGGAAGTGGGTAAAACCAATAAACTGACTTCCCTCGGCGCCGCCTCCTCCGAGCTGGTGCGGGACCTGCGCAATCCGCTCACCATTATCCGCGGCTATCTTGATCTGCTGAACTATGAGCTGAAGGAAAAACAGGAATCCACGTCCGACGAAATGGGCGAATACCTGGACCAGATTGAACGGAATGTTGAACGCTGCGCTGAACTGGTGGAATCCTGGCGCGCACTCGGCCGCTTCGATTTTTCGCAGCTGCAGCGGCTGAATCTGCCGAAACTGATGAACGATTGTTTTCGCGACGCCGCCGCCCATACCGATATCTCGTTTTCGGTGCAGGTCGAAGGTGCGGAAGATCAATACGAAATGCTCGGCGAGCGGCTGCAGATCAAGCGTGCGCTCCAGAACCTGGTCGATAACGCCGTCACGGCCGTGGACCGGGAATCCGGCCCGTGCATCACCGTCTTTTTCGCCATGAACAATGCCGATATCGATCTCAGGATCCGGGACAACGGCTGCGGCGTGGATACTGCGCGCCTGCGCTGGATTTTTGAACCGTTCGATAATATGGCCGCCATCGAAAAAGGGGCCGGCCTCGGCCTCTTCATCACCAAAAAGGTCATCGAAGAACACCGCGGCACCATGGGATTTGAAAGCCGGGTGGGCGAGGGCACGATCGTGACCGTACGCATTCCGCAGGCCCACACCGCCCTCGGTTATTTTTCCAGCCCCGATGCACTGGTTCAGGCCTGATCTGCTGATATGTCTGTTTCAACCGCCATCGAAGCCTGGAAAACAACACTCGGCGCGGATGCGGTTATCGACGATGTCCAGGCCCTGGAAAACTACACCCGGAGTGTTTGCGGCTCGTCGCGCAGCGTATTTGCGGTACTGAAACCGACCACCCACGAGCAGGTGGAACGGCTGGTTGAGATTGCCAACGCAAACCTTACGCCGCTCTATCCGATCAGCCGCGGCAAACAATGGGGCATGGGATCCAAACTGCCGGTCAAGGACGGCGCCGCCATTGTAGACCTCTCGGGCATGAACCGCATTCTGGAAGTGAACGATCAGTTTCACTACTGCGTGGTCGAGCCCGGAGTCACCCAGCGCCAGCTGCTTGACTATATTGAAGAGCATGACCTCAAGCTGATGCTCAATGTCACCGGCTCCACCTCCGATACCAGCCTCATCGGCAATGCGCTCGACCGGGGCGTCGGCTATTTTGATTCCCGCGCCGACGGCATTTCCAACATGAAAATTGTACTGGGCAGCGGGAAGACGATTCAGACCGGCTTCGGTCATTTTCCCGGGGCGCAGACGCAGAATCTCTACCGGCACGGCATCGGTCCGGAGCTGGACGGTCTTTTTCCGCAGGGCAATTTCGGCATCGTCACTTCGGCCTGTATCGACCTCATGCCGAAACCCGAAGCGCACATGGCGGCGATCGTTAAAATTGCCGATGAAAAGGAACTGCCGAAGCTGATCGACGCACTGGTCCGGCTGCGTTCCCGGAATATTTTCACCACCATTGCGCACGTGGGGAATCGGGAACGCTCCTACATCACGCTCGCGCCGCTGCTCTACGAACAGCTCGTCGCCGGCGGAGAGCCCGAAGGGGAAGCCACGCGCGCCAAAGCGGTCCAGACCCTGGAAAAGGGCGGGTTCGGGCCCTGGAGCGCGGCGATCGGTGTGCTGGGCAATGCCGCGCAGCTGAAACTGGCGCGCAAAGAGATTCGCAAGGCGGTCTCCGGATTTGCCAAACCGATGTTCCTGAACGACCGCCTGCTGGCCAACGCGGAATCCCTGCTCTCAAAGCTTTCATTTATGCCGGCCATGAACCTGCAGCTGATGCTGCTCCGGGCCGTGGAGCCCGTCTATGGCTATACCCGCGGCGAAGCCACCGATAAATCGCTGCGGTCCGTCTTCTGGGCCGCCGGCGATTTCCAGCGGCTGGAACAGCCCGACCCCGATCAGTCCGACAGCGGCATTATGTTCTGCCTGCCCATTATTCCGGCCTTCGGACCGACCGTTCTTGAGGTGGTGCAGGATACCAGCGCAACCTTTGCCAAATACGGCTTCGAAGCGGCCATCACCGTGAACCTCATGGATACCAAATCCATGGAGGGCGTGGTCAGCCTTTCGTTTGACCGCCGCGATGCCGCACAGCGTGAAAAAGCGCTCGCGTGCATCCGTGAAATGGAAGCCCGCTATATCGAGCAGGGGTTCCCCCCGTACCGCGTGGGCATCAACTCCATGGACCAGATCGTCCGCGAAGACGATCCGTTCTGGCAGACGGTGCGCGATCTCAAGCGCGCGCTGGATCCCAACGGGATCATGGCACCGGGCCGCTACAACCTGATCTGACGTCCAGGCCCTGGAAATTCCGGCGCCTTTTTCCGCCCCGCTATATTCCCATTGAATAATGTATAATTCCTGTTAGTGTGCTAACACAATGTGAACGCTGGGGGAGTGTTACGTGAGCGGCAGGGACATCATCTGCATACTGATTGCCTATATTCTGGGAGGCATCTGTACGGGATATTACCTCGTGCGCCTGCAGAAAAAAATTGATGTCCGCGATTTCGGCAGCGGCGGCGTCGGCGCGCGCAATACGGGGCGCATACTCGGAAAGCCCGGCTTCATCATCACGCTGGCCTGCGATCTTCTCAAGGGCCTGCTGGCCGTTTCACTGGCGCGTAAATTCGATCTGGCGCCTGCGGTGGTTTCCCTGGTCATGGTGGCCGTGATCTGCGGGCATATCTGGCCGCCGCAGCTGCAGTTCCGAGGCGGCCGCGGCATCTCAACAGCCATCGGCGCCCTGCTGGCCTATGATTTCGAGCTGGCGCTGGTGCTGCTCGGGCTGACCATCATCCTGATGGTCTTCCGGCGCGGGTTTGTTCTCAGCGGGCTCGGCGCTTTCCTGCTCCTTCCGGTGGTGACCTACGCCCTGCACCTGCCGGGGCATACCACGGCCGCGCTGGTCGGCACCTCCCTGATCATTCTTTTTGCGCATCGCGAACGGATTCGAAAAGCGATTGCGGAAGGTTTACCCGAAAAGGAGGCATAGATGGGTTTACTCGACGGATTTATCTACAAAGTGGCCAACCAGGATTGGGAAATCGATGCGGTCGCGCAACTGAACTATAAAACGTTTGTGGAGGAAATTCCGCAGCACCAGGCTAATGCCGACCGGAAGCTGGTCGATAAATTCCACGACGAAAATACCTATGTCATCTGCGTGCAGCCCGCGCAGAAAATCCTGGCCGGCATGATTGCCTTTCGCGACACGCGGCCCTTCTCCCTCGATGAAAAACTCGAGAACCTCGATGCCTATCTGCCGCCGGGACGTTCGCTCTGCGAAATCCGCCTGCTGGCGGTGGAAGAGGAATTCCGCTACACCCGCATCTCCCAGGGCCTGATCGCGACGCTGGTGCAGCATGCCATCGACTGCGGGCACGACCTGGCTGTCATTTCCGGCACGGTCCGCCAGATCAAGCTCTACCGTTTTCTCGGCTTCGAGCCGTTCGGTCCGCTGGTCGGCACCGCGGACGCGCAATACCAGCCGATGTATCTTACGCTTGAGGCCTACCGGGAACTGAAAACCCGATCGCGCTCCTTTGCCCGGGAAGAGCCGGAGCTGCCCGTCGACGACACCCTGCTGTTCAATTTCCTGCCCGGGCCGGTGGACCTCGGCAAACAGGTGCAGGCCGTTTGTGCTGAAAAGCCGTGTTCGCATCGCGGCGATGCCTTTGTGAAAGATTTCCAGCGCGTCCGGCAGCTGCTCTGCGAGTTAACCCGTGCGCAGCACGTTGAAATCATGATGGGTCCGGGAACGCTGGCCAACGATGCCGTGGCCGGGCAGCTTTCGCTGCTCTGTGCGACCGGCCTCATTCTGGTCAGCGGCGAATTCGGCCGGCGGCTCGTACGGAATGCCAACGGGGCGAAACTGTTTTTCCACACATTGGAAATTCCCGAGGGCCAGGCCTTCCGCAAAGAGGAGCTGCAAAAAATGCTGAAGGCGCATTCCGATGTGGAATGGGTCTGGGGCACGCATTGCGAAACCTCCACCGGCGTGCTGAACGATATTGAAATGTATCAGGACGTGTGCGACGCCTTCGGCGTCAAACTCTGCCTCGACTGTATCAGTTCACTCGGCACGGTGCCGGTGGATCTGTCCCGCGTCTATCTGGCGAGCGGCACCAGCGGAAAAGGGCTGGCCTCCCTCGCCGGCCTGGCCATGGTTTTCCACAATCACCCGCTGGCCTCCGCGCCGGACGATCTGCCCAGTGTGCTGGACCTCGGCTACTATCAGGAACACCAGGGCATCCCGTTTACCCTGCAGTCCAATCTCGTCTATGCCCTGCTCGCCGCGCTGAATTCGCACGACTGGGATAAGCGCTACGAAACGGTGCGCGGGTGGTCCAAAGCCATTCGCCGAAAACTGGCCGAAATCGATGCCCCGATCCTGGCGCCCGATTCCTGCGCCATGCCGGCGGTCGTCACCATTGCACTGCCCGAACTCCACTCGTCGGAACATATCGGCGACAAGCTCAAAGAGCACGGGATCCTCGTCAGCTACCGCAGCCACTACCTGCTGGAACGCAACTGGATTCAGGCCTGTATGATGGGGGCCGAAAAAAAGCCCGCCGAAAAACTGATCCGTCTGCTGAAGAAAGAACTTAAGCAGTAGCCGGCCGGTCGGCGACCCACTTGCGCATCTCGTCCTTGGTTTCTTTCCAGACCTTGGAATCGTTCCGCTCTTTGGCAAATTCGCTGTAGAGGTGGAAGAAGCTCTGGCGGAACGTTTCCAAAAAGACCATGCGTTCCTGGAACTTTCCGACGCGGTCGAAGGTTTCGGTTTCGGGCAGTTTCAGGCTGCGGAAAACAAAGTCGTCGGCATCGAACGTGAAGGCCCAGACCTCTTCGCCGCGCACAAACTGGAGTTTGGCTTTTTTCAGCTTTTTGCCGCTCAGCAGGGCGGTACGCGCCTCGGCGCTGAGCATCGGCTCGCCTTTGCGCAGGCTGATTTCGTGGGCGCCTTTGCCTTCCATCACAAACGTCAGCGGGCCTTCCACCATATAGGCCATTTCGCCGACCTCCGGAATCTGGACAATGCCCTGGCGTTTTTCCGAGCAGAACCAGAGCCACATCAGGAATTCGCGCCCGGCGGTGCCGTCGACCATGCCGTCTTCGAGCTCATCCGAAAAACTGGACGGGGCCCAGCCCTGGACATCCACGTGGGCCACGCGTTCGCCGATCGTTTCGGGGTCGGCCGGCGTGGCGCCGCAGCCGGTGGTTTGCATGAGCGTCAGGACAAAAGCGTCCACCTGTTTTTCCGACGTGGCGGTGGCATAAATCATGTGGGAGCGTTCATCGAACACAAAATCAATACCCTTCAGCTGCACCGGCATTTCCGGGAGCAGGCGCTCCTGAATCTGTTTCTTGATTTCCGACCGCTGCGTCTGGTTCAGATAGTTTTTATCTTCGGCCTCCATCACCGCCATTTCTTCAAGCGCGCATTCCGCCTGCAGCAGGGAGGTGGGGACTTTTTTCTTGGCCTGGGTCAGCGAAAGGCGCAGATAGCCGCCGAGAAAGGCATTCTCTTCGGTAATGTTACGGTCCAGCAGATGGCGCCCGGCCACCCAGCCGTGCACTTCCTCTTCCGCCAGGGTGCTGAGCGGCGGCAGGGCCGCCGCGGCAAATTTATCCACATCTTCCTCGGTCAGGTCGCGCGAAGCGAAATACATACGGAAACTCACAGAACCTTTTTCAAAACCCATCTTAAAATCCTCACAATTGAACCACTAAGACACTAAGGACTCGAAGTTTTCCTTAGTGTACTTCGTACCTTCGTGGTTAAAAAAATTACCAGTTTACGGCAAGTCCGGCGAAAGCTGTGGTCGGGCGCGGCGTCAGGCCGGGAACGGACTGAAACTCGGAGCCCCACAGATTATCCACCAGAAGCGAAAGGCGGACATTCTTGGCGTATGCCGGTTCGTAATGCAAGCCCAGCGAAGCCTGCGCACCGAAATCGTCGCCGGTCCGCACCGTATTCGCGGCCTGCAGCTGCATCGTCTGCGAAAACTGAACGGAAAACTCCTCCAGAAAACGGTAATAGGCCGAGACGTTCAGCAGGTGTTCCGGGTAGTCGGTTTCGTACAGCCCGTTTTCGAGATCATTATCTTTATAGACCCACTGATAAAACGCCTTCAGCTCCAGATTTTCCGTCGGATAAAAACGGAGGGCGGCGTCGAGCCCGGAAATATGCAGCCGCCCCAGATCCGTGGCGGTCCCGCCGATCCAGTCGCTGGCATTTTCCAGGGTTCGGAAAAAGCTGCCGATCTGCCAGTCGCAGCTCTCCGACACATACTGCTTCAGCCCCAGCTCCGTATTTTTCGACTGCTGTTGCTGCAGGGCCGGATTTGCGGCCACGGTCTGGTAGTCGGGCTGCTGCTCGGTTTCCGTGTAGGAAAAAAAGACCCGCGCGTTGTCCGAAACCAGCCAGTCGATGCCGGCCACGGGAAGAAAGTCCGCGCTTTCCGAGGATTGGAAAACGGTATTCAGCCCGGCCTTGATCGTGAAATGCTCAAACCGCGCTTCCGGCAGAATCAATACCGACCCGCGCGTGCGGTCGCCGGAGAGATCGCCGCTGACGCGGTCATATTCAATATCGCCGCGCAGGTTCAGGGCAATGTGCTGGATTTCCAGCGTGCGCGCCTCGATCATGGCCGCCGCATTCCGGGAATAGACATCGCTGAACAGCAGCGAGGACGGTTCGGAAACCTGGTGCCGCATATCGCGGTAAAGGGCCGACGCCCGGATAAACGCACCGTCCAGGTCGCCCCGCGTGGCCCCGGCAAACAGCAGGTGGTCATCCAGCTGCTGCTCCGCATCCGCCGCGCCGGCCACGCCGTTAAAATAATAACCCTCCGCCCCGAACTCTTTCGATTGCGCCGCCGTGATGAGCTCAAACGTCCACTCTTCGTAGGGCATCTGCAGCACGGCGCCGCCCGAAACCCGCTCCAGGTCATTGCCGCGGTGGTCAATTTCCCGCGCCTTTTCCGCATCGATGTAGCCGCCGGCCAGCTCCGAGCCGGCATAGGCGCCGCCCGCATAATGCTCTTTGGTTCCGAGGCCGGCATAAACGGTCCGCGCCGGTTCAAGGGCCTGCGTATTAAATTCGGCCGTGCCGGCCAGGTGGCCGGAAATATTCTGCATCCCGGTTCCGAGGGTTGGAGCCGACAGCAGGTTTCCTGGGATTGGAAGTTCCGCGTTGAGGTGCGCGGAGTAGGGCGATTTGAGGCGCAAGCCGTTGATGCTTATGCCGGAGCTGCTGTAGCCCGCGCCCTGGATCGACAGGTCGTGCTGCGCCAGCCCCTGGGCATTGATCAGGATTTCCGGATCGGCATCGAGCACCTGCCAGATCTGGGGCAGGTCCGTCGACTGCCCGAAAGAAACCGCGGCCAGAACGCCGGTAATCAGCAGGGACCGTTTCAGCATCAGCAGAACTCCTCGATGGCCTGTTGCAGGGCATAGACCGCGCCCTTGAGTTCGTCGTCGCCGATGACCAGCGGCGGCATGAGGTAAAACGTGTTGCCGAGCGGCCGGAAGAGATAGCCGTCCTCAAAAAGCCGCTGCTTGATTTTCACCACCTGCGGTTTCATTTCCGGCTTCAGCTCCACCACGCCGATCATGCCGAGGAAGCGAAGCTCCTTCACGCAATCCATTTCGGCCATCGGCAGCATCCACTGTTTCATTTTATCCGCCATTTCGGCCCCGCGTTCGACGGTGCCCTCGGCTTCATAAATATCCAGCGCGGCCAACGCCGCGGCA
>JBFJYX010000069.1:0-10716 GCA_041622415.1 Pontiella sp. | reverse complement strand
GCGACCCGCTGTTCACTCCGGTGAACGCCGTGCTGCCGGGACGCCGCAACAATCCGGCTGAACCGGGCATCCGCCCGCTGGCCGTATACGGGCCGATCCACTACCAGGAACTGCCGGAACTGTTCATGGACTTCATCTGCTCGCTGACCGGCAAATCCCCGTCCACCACCGGCGCCGGTACGGAAGGCGCCCTGACCAAGGGCCCGTTCAATGCCCTCCCCGCCATGGCCGACCTGAATAACGCGCTGCTTTCGTTCATCCTGACCGGAAGCAACGGCTTCAGCACCGCCGCGGGCTACATCGGAACCAAGCACAAGGTTGAGCACGATATCAGCATCCTGATTCCGGAGCTGTGGTGCCGCCTCACCGTGGCCGAGCGCGATCCGAAAAATATGATCGCCGCCGGGCAGCTCGAAAAACTCGAGGACTTCGAGTTCGAAGGCAAACCGGTGCTCGCCAGCCGCCTCGGCTACCGCATCACCGAAAACTTTGTGAACGACTTTGTCGGCAAAGTCTTCGAGGCGCCCAACACCGTGTTTGAAGAGGACATGCTCAAACCCGAGCTTCAGGGGATCGATGAATTTGTAGACGGCATCAACAACATCGTCGAAACCCAGCAGCGCATTGCCCAGGGCTACATCGCCGACGGTTCGGTCAACAGCTTCATTCCGCCGCTCAAAGCCCTGATCTACATCATGGCTGAAGGTTCCTATGAAGGCATGGACGCCGCCGATCCGGCCTTCCGCGGCATGTTTGAACGCGAAACCGTGCTCGCCAGCGACTGGTATAAAGAGCGCCTCAAACTCAAACAGCAGCGCAAGGCCGATGCCTGCCGCAAGCACATCGAGTATCTGAACGACTTCATCAGCAAAAAGCACAATGCCAAAGAAGTGGATCATCTCGACTGCCAAGCGTGCCTCGAAACGGTCAAAAAGCGCCTCGCCTATGTGGAAACGGACAGCTATATCGACGATCTCGTCGGCACCATCGGCGCCGACCCGATCGCCATTTAGCAGCCGCGTGGACGGACGGTGTTCTCATCGTCCGCGGACCGCGTCCCCGCGGTCTCTCCACAGCGCGCTCAAACGAAACCCCGCCCCCCGGCGGGGTTTTTGTTTTCCAGGGTCTGGAAATGCGCACCTTCGATACTTATTTTGTCCAACGCCCTTCCCCCCAAGCGTCCTCTTACTGAACCTCAATGGATAAAAAGTTGATCTACATCAAGGCCCGCTCGCGGGAAGAGGCATAGGGTGTGCATTTAATCCGGGGAAAGCAGCATGAATGGAATTTTAGACATGGATAAATCAGTAGTAAAAACCGGCCGCAGTCTGCAGATTGTGGAATTTCCGCACGACGGCGTCACCGCGCATTTCATCACCGCCCAGGCCACCGAAGAAACCATGCACAGCGTGGTCGATCAGGTGACCGCCGAAATGGCCGCGCGCAATGCCCGCATTGCTTTTCAGTATGTTTTCGGCGGCCGCAAATTTTATCCGAAGGCGGTTTCCGCCATCGAAAAACTCGACTGGCCGCTGACGCTCCTGCACGGCGATGCCTGCTCCGGCTCCACCATTACCGGCACACAGTTTATCGCCCTCTCCGGCGCCGAGCTCCATCCGGTCATGGACGGCGACCGCAAAGTCGGCAACTGGTACGATACCGATGACGCGCGCTACTGCCTGCTCGGCGACCTGCGGGCGGATGATCTCAGCCTCGGCCGCGAAGCCCAGGCCCAGGCCGTGTTCGAAAAGATGGAAACCCTGCTGAAACAGGCCGACATGGAATTCACCGATATCGCCCGCACCTGGCTCTACCTGAACCACCTGCTGGAGTGGTACGACGAATTCAACGTCGTCCGCACCAACTTCTTCAAGGAAAAAGGCACCTTCGACAAGATGGTCCCCGCCAGCACCGGCATCGGTGCCGGCACCGCCGCCGGCGAAGAGATGGTCGCCGCGCTGCTGGCCGTCAAACCGAAACACGACGGCGTGAAAGTTTTCCCGGTGGCATCGCCCCTGCAGTGCCCGGCGCTGGACTATAAATCATCCTTTGCCCGCGCCGTGGAAATCGATCAGCCCGGCTCCCGCCTGCTGACCATTTCCGGAACCGCCAGTATTGAACCCGGCGGCAAAACCGTGCACCTCGGCAACACCGAAAAACAGATCGAGCTGACCATGGAAGTCGTGCACGAAATCCTGAAATCGCGCGACATGGACTGGGAAAACACCGCCCGCGCCATTGCCTATTTCAAAGACGACAGCGAAGCGCATCTGCTCGAAAAATACTGCCTCGAACACAACCTGCCGGAACTGCCGGTGGCAATCTCCCACGCGGACGTCTGCCGCCACGACCTCCTGTTCGAAATCGAACTCGACGCCGTCAAAGCCCGGTAGACTTCCGGCCACCGCGAAATACACGGAACGCACGAAAACAAAGCGTATTTATTCGTGTATTTCATGTATTTCGTGGTTACAACTACCCGCATGAGTGACCTGACAACCCTTTCCTGCCGTGAGCGCTTTCTGCGCGCCTGTAAATGTGAACCCGTAGACCGCCCCCCGATCTGGATGATGCGCCAGGCCGGGCGCTCTTTGCCCGAATACCGGGAAATGAAGGAAGCCAGAAAATTCACCGAGCTGGTGCAGGATCCCAAAGCCGCCGCCGAGGTCACCCTCCAGCCGGTCCGCCGCTTCGGCTACGACGCCGCCGTGGTCTTTTCCGATATCCTCGTCATTGCCGAAGCCATGGGCGCCAAATATGAACTGCTTGAACAGGGCGGCGTGGAAGTCGATTTTGCCCTCAACTCGCGGGCGGATGTCGACCGGCTCAATCCCAAAAACGTGCTCGACCACATCGGCTACACGCCGGAGGCCATCAAGGTGACCCGCAACGAACTGGGCGACGAACGCGCCATCATCGGCTTTGCCGGTTCGCCGTGGACGCTCGCCTCCTTCATGGTCGAAGGCGGCAGCTCCCGCGAAAACCTCCGCTCCCGCGCCGCACTCTACAACGAGCCGAAACTCTTCTTCACCCTGCTCGATAAAATTACTGAAGCCACCATCGTTTATCTCAAGGCCCAGATCGAGGCCGGTGCGGATGTGATCCAGATTTTCGACAGCCAGGGCGGCACGCTCGCCCCCAACCTGTTCTGGAGGTTTTCGGGAATCTGGATGCAGCAGATTATCGATGCGATTGCCGGCGAAGTTCCAACCATTGTATTCGCCCGCAACGTCCACCATAACTGGAAAACCGTTGTGCAGACCGGCGGCAATGTGCTCGGCATCGACTGGAGCGTCGACCTGCGCGAAGTGGCCGACACCCTGCCCGCCGATGTCGCCGTTCAGGGCAACCTCGATCCCGCCCTGCTGGTCGCCCGGCCCGAAGCCGCGGCGGCGGAAGCCGTACGCATCTGCGAAACCATGCGCGGTCGCAACGGCTTTATCTTCAACCTCGGCCACGGCGTACCGCCGGACGCGGATCTGAATGCGATCCAGGCCGTTGCGGATGCCGTGCAGGGCTTCGAATAACCTATTCCGGCCGCGGCCCCGCCTGGAGGTCGTTTACGAACCCGGCCAGGTCCGTATATTCCCGGTCCCCGAGCTCCGTACACTCCGCAGCCGACGACCACGCTTTCAGAATACTCTGCTCGCCGGCCCCGAAAAAAGTCAGCCCTTTTTCCAGCGAGTAAAACCGGGGCGCTTCATGCTCGGCCGTCATCAGGGCAAAGAAAAAGTAGCCGCCCTGCTGGCGCGGCGGTTCGAATTCAATGACGCAGAGGTGTTTTTCAGGATAGCGGTGCAGCCGGATCGATTCGGCATAGGCATCATCCACCCGCCCCCGCGCAAGAGCGATCAGCTCATCAATCCCGTTCGCCTGAACGGACGACCCATCCTGCCCGAACATCCAGGCATTCAGCGACTGTTCCTGAAACCGCGCCACGGCGTTTTTGCGCGCCTGCTCGCGGCGTAAATCCGCTTCGTAAGCCCCGCGCCGGTCGGCACCGAAAAGTTCACCGCCGCCGGTCGCCGGCGCCGTTTCGTCCCCGGCCGCTCCCGCCGTTTCCTGCGCGGCGATCTGTTCCGCTTTACGCGCCGCCCGCTCCGCCGCCACCCGTTCGGCCTCCTCCATTTCGCGGCTCTTCGGGGTATGCGGAAACTGCAGCTCTTCACCCAGCCTGAGTTTTCGCCCGCCGGCCAGATCATTCAGCTCTTTGAATTCCTTGTAACAGGCATTCACATCCGCGCCCTCATACAGCTCGGGGCAGGCCTTCATGTCTGTCTGGAAAATGCCGAAGATCGATGTTTCGCGCCCCGTCGTTTTATAGGTTCCGCCCGGCCGGGCGCCGGCCGAAAGAACGGCCGTAACGAACAGTAAACCTGCAACCCCATGATTCATCGTCTATTTCCCCTTTCCGAGCCGAAACTCCGCAGCGTGCTGAACCAGCAGAATGTTTCATGTCGCCACCAAGAGGGAAAGGGAAAAGTTTTAACAAGATCAAGACACAGGAACGGATGCGTTATTTTACGGTCTTCGAACTTTCCGCCCGCGGCGGGTTTCGTGCATATTGGACTTCATGAACCCAATCCAAGTCAGTCTCGAGCAGCTCCGTAAGTACAACCAACCCGGCCCGCGTTACACTTCCTATCCCCCGGCCACCCATTTTACGGAGGATTTTGAACTTTTTCACACCTGCGCAGGTGTGAAACCTCCCCTCTCGCTGTATTTCCATTTGCCGTTCTGCAAGCGGCAGTGCCTCTACTGCGGCTGCACCAATATCGTGACCAGTCAGCAGGACCGCAGCGCGGTCTATCTCGACTATCTCCAGAAAGAGATCGAACTGCGCCGCCCCTACCTGGATGCCGATTCCGATGTCGTGCAGATCCAGCTCGGCGGCGGAACACCGACCTTCCTGCTTGAAGAGGAGCTCAGCCGGCTCGGCGAACTGATTCACAGCAATTTCACCGTCAACCCGCAGGTCGAGGCCGGTGCCGAAATTGATCCGCGCGGCCTCACCCTGGAAAAAGTCCAGGCCCTGCAGCAGGCCGGCTTCAACCGCGCGTCGCTCGGTGTACAGGACACGAATCCGACGGTGCAGAAAACCATTTCCCGCATCCAGCCATTGGAAGTGGTGGCACAGGCCAACCAGTGGGTCCGCGATTGCGGCATGACCTCCGTCAACTTTGACCTCATCTACGGCCTGCCGGCCCAGACCCTGGATTCGTTCAGCCAGACCATCGACGATGTGCTCACGCTCTCTCCCGACCGGCTGGCGGTCTACAGCTATGCACATATCCCCTGGATCAAACCGTTCCAGAAAGCGCTGGAAAGCAAGCTGCCGAATACCGAAACCAAACTGCAACTGCTCCAGCTGGCCATCGAAAAGCTCACCGGTGCGGGCTATGTCTACATCGGCATGGACCATTTTGCCAAACCGGATGATGCCATGGCCGTCGCCCTGGCGGACGGAACACTGCAGCGAAATTTCCAGGGCTACAGCACCCTCAAGGGTGTCGACCTGCACGGCTTCGGCATGTCCTCCATTTCGCATGCCGGCGGACGCTATTTCCAGAGCGAAAAAGAGATCGGCCCCTACTACCAGGCCCTCGACGACGGACGCCTCCCGCTGGTGCGCGGTTACAATATGACCGACGACGACAAGATCCGCTATGCCGCGATCATGCACATCATGTGCAACCTCTACGTTGATTATGCAAAAATTTCGGCCGAGCTCGGCGTCGACTTTACCGACTACTTTAAAGCCGATCTCGCCTCTCTGGAGGATCTGGAAAAAGACGGCCTGCTGCAGCGCGAAGAAAACGGCCTGCGCGTCACACCGCTCGGCCGGCTCTTTGTCCGGATTATCGCGATGCGGTTCGATGCCTATCTGCAGGCGGAGCAGCGCGCGGGCCGCTATTCCCAAACGGTTTAGTCGCTGCGGGAACCCGAATGGAGGGCCTTGAGGACAATCGTTCCAAGCTCCATTCGCCGGAACGGTTTGCGGATGATGTCGTAAAGGCCCTTTTCTTTGAGATCCGTCAGCTCTTCGAGGTGGGAAAAACCCGATGAGATGATGACCGGCACATCGCTGCTGATTTCCCGAATCGCCAGGAAGCAGTCCCGCCCGTTCATTTTCGGCATGACCATATCGAGAATAACCAGGTCGATCCGGTCGACTTCCCGCTTAAAAAGTTCCAATCCCTGGATGCCGTCTTCGGCCAGCAGGACCTCATACCCGTACCCCTCAAGAATCGCACGGCAGGTGGTGCGCATAATGGACTCGTCGTCCACAATCAGAATGGTTCCGGTGCCGCACAGCAGCTCCGTCGACATCCCCTCATCTTCCATCAGCTCCTGTTCGGTCAGCGGCAGCGTCACCTTGAATGCGGTTCCCACCTCCAGCTCGCTGTACGCCGTGATCATTCCGCCGTGCTGTTGAATGGTCCCGAGCACAGCGGACAGCCCCAGTCCGGTCCCTTTTCCGACGGCTTTGGTCGTAAAGAACGGTTCAAAGATCCGGCCCAGTACAGATTCAGGCATGCCGACGCCGGTATCGCGGATTTCGATTTCAACAAAAGGGCCCGGCTGCAGGTCGAAGGTCGACAGGTCGCAATAACTACGGTCCAGGTTCACCGTCCGCGAAGCGATATAGAGATCCCCCCCGTCCGGCATGGCATGCGAGGCATTAATGAAGAGGTTGAGAAATGCCGCCTGCAACAGGGCAAAATCGCCGTTTACCCGCAGGCTTTCATCGGGCATCTCCTCATGGATGCGGATCCGTTTATCCGCCGTATGGGAGAAGAGGGTCAGGGCTTCGCGCAGCGGTTTATGAATTTCAACCGGCTCGGCGGCAATGGGCTGCCGGCGGGCAAAGGCCAGCAGTTTGGCGGTCAACGACGCCGCCCGGTCGGCCGCACCGAGAATCAGTTCCAGCAGGTCGGAGGGATCCTTTTTATTCCGCAGTTCAATCTGCGCCATTTCCGTTGAGGCGATAATCCCGCCGAGCATATTGTTAAAATCGTGGGCCACCCCGCCGGCGAGCTGGCCGATGGCATCCATCTTCTGCCCCTGCTGCAGTTTTTCCTGCAGGAGAATGTCTTCGGTCATATCCCGAAAGACGAGGACCACCCCGATAATGTTGCCCTGCACATCCCGAATCGGCGCACCGGAGCCGTTGATCCGGTATTCATTCCGGGTCCGGGTCACGAGCAGCGCATGGTTGGTCCGGATATCGCACCAGCCTTTGGCCGCCACCTCCTGCACCGGATTGGTCAGCGGTTCCCGCGTATGGACATCGATAATGGTCAGAATCTCACCAACCGGCCGGCCGATCACCTCGGGGGCCGACCACCCGGTCAGGTCCTCCGCCACCGGATTGAGCTGCTGCACATGCCCTTCGACATCCGTGGTGATCACCGCCTCGGCAATGGAATTCAGGGTGACGCGCATCTTTTCCTCGCGTTCCCGCAACTCGATACTCTGCCGCCGCAGCTCGGTCTCCACCCGGCGGCGTTTGCGTATACTCAACCCAAGAAACAGGATCTGCGCGGCCATGCCGGTAACCACAATAACCACGCTCCACACCAGCAGCCGGTAGGTTTCAAAAAATGAAAAGGGACGGTTGATCACCGTCACACCCTCCGGAATCGGCCGGCGCGCCAGCCCCAGCCGTTCCAGTTCCCGGAAATTCAGGATCGGGATATTCGGGCTGACATTCACGACCGGGATCCGGGCGATCGGCATGCCGTTGATGATTTTCGTTGCGGTCTGCGCAACGATCCGACCCTGCACTTCGCCGTCGATCATCACGCCGCCCGTGATGAACTCGGCGTGCTCACGCAGGTAGATCGTCCAGTACGTATAAATCGGCGCCTCGGTATGTTCGCGAATAAAGAGATAGGTCTCGCGCGGGGAGAGCGATATGTCGTCGCGTGTGCGGTGAAGCCCCAAATGCACCACGATATCCGTCTTCGCCACCTGATCCAGCGCATCGGCAAATTCCTGATGCGTCAGATTCTCTATGGGAACGATCTCCACCGGCGCCTTCAGGTTGCGCGTATGCTGGAGGAACCGGTCAACATGAATCATCGAGGTCGTCGACGAGCCGGCCAGTACATAGATCCGCTTTGCATCCGGATGGACCTTCAGCGCCAGCTCGACCGTCTCCCGATAGGACGGTTCTTCAATGACACCGGTAATATTCGATGCGCCCCCGAGCATCTCCTGCGTAAAATGATTGATCCCGCAGAACACAATCGGCACCCCCGGGAAAAGGGCATCGCGGTGCTGCAGCAGAAACTCGAGCGCATTGTTATCGGAGCAGAGAATGGCATCGAGCGCGATATCGCCGTATTTAAAGGCGCACAGTTCCCGGAAACGTTCCGAGACCTCCTCCGGTTTGAACTGCTTGGAGTCCATGTATTCGATGAACAGGCGGACCTGCTCGCCGTTATCCCTGAACCCGCTCAGGACCCCCGCCGTGATACTGTCCGTCCAGTCAAAGCCCGAATGATAGGAATGGATCAGCAGCACCCGCGGCTGCCGGATGGATTCCGCAAATGCCGGAAATATGCAGATGCACAGCAACGATCCTAAAAAAACAGATCGCAGCATCCGCTTCAATGACTGATGGTTCGGCATGCCCGGCTCCTTCACCAAGGAACAATATAAGTTTTTGCCAATAAAACAATTGAAATATGATCAAATAACAACAAAGCAAATAAACTTCTTATCATCAAACCCGCCCCGGCCCGCCGCTTTTATTGAATAAATACATCCCCTCGCCGACCGGTTTTTGGCTACACTCGCGTTTCGAAAAAAACGGCAGGATCCACTGCACCTTTACAGAAAGACGCGCATGAAATTTATATTCCCCCTGATTACGGCCACCCTGCTCTCTCTCGCCGGCACCGCTGCGGCGCAAACGGATTTTATCGAAATCGATTCGCTCGATGCGCTGCGCAGCTATCTTTCGGCGGACGATGTAAAGATCCGCATGAAACCCGGAACCTACCGGATCGACGACGCGCCCGATCACCATTTTTTCCGTTTCACCGGCAGCAGGACCCGTTTTGATTTAACCGGCGTCACCTTTGAAATTGATAACCGTCTCTTTTCAAAATTCGGCGTCGTCCCCGGTAAAGACGGCTTTTACTGCGTCATCGACCTGATCGGCGATTCCATTCATTTCGAAGGCCTGACCACACGGAATACCGGTCCGGAAAACAGTGCGCAGAGCCGGAATAAAATTTTCAATGTGGTCGGCTCAAAGGTGACCCTTCAGGACATCGATATCACCACCTCCGGTTCCTCGCCCTGGGGCTACGGCAGTCTCTATGGCCTGGGCGGCGGCGTGGTCCGCAAAATGAACGGCATCCGCGTCGGCTGGCCGGCACAGAATTCAAAACTGATTAACTGCAGGGTGCACATGCGCGCCATGGGGCATGCCATTTTTGTGCAGGGCGCGGCCGGCACCTTGATTGAAAACTGCCACATCGACGGCCTGCTCCGAACCACCGACGAAATTCTCGCGGAGGAATCCGGCTTTGCCTTCGACCGCAATTTCAAGGCCCGGTCGGGCGGCTATGTGGAAGGGGTATGCGTCGGCGAAGACGGCACCATACTTCCGGGCGAAATGATCGCGCTGAGCGAAGACGGCATCCGCATGTACGGACACGGCGGCGAAGACCGCGTACCGACGGGAAACACCACCATCCGGAACTGCACCGTGCGGCAGATGCGCCGCGGGATCTGCACCGGACTCGGCCCCGGGGCCGATACCGTCATCAACTGCGAAGTCACCGACTGCGTGGCCGCCGGCTTTAATATCGGCAACGGGGATATCCTTCAGGCGTGCCGCGCCAATGCCCGCTATGCCGAGGCCCTCAGCTGCCCCTACTACGGCTCAGCAAACGCCGCCGTTGAACTCAGTATCCTCGACAGCCGCAACGGCCGGGCCAATACCGTGCTGGCCACCATCAACGGAACCGGCCATACCCTCAGACTGACCACCCCCGATCCCGATTTTGTGCCGGCCCATTTCACCATCGAACAGGCCACCAACAAGGGCTATGCCTTCTATCAGAAAAAGCAGGGCCGCCCCGTGGCGGAGGCCATTCATCTGGACAACCAAACGCCGGCGCAGGTATCGGGCCGGTAGACCTCAAGGCCTTCGGACCTCTGCCGTTTGAAACAGCAAAAACCCGGCGAATTCAACGCCGGGTTTTCGCTGTTCACGTGCGGTGTTACTGTAGCGGTCAGGACGTCGGGATCGTCGAGACGGCCTTCAGCGGAGCGAGACTCTGCTCCATTTCTTCCACCTTTTTCCGGGTTTCGGACTGCGGGGGCGGCCCATCGCCCGGCCCCGCATTTTTCGCTACAGCCGCACTTTCCGTCTGTTGCTTGCCGCTGTCCCCTTCATCGGGCTGGACGCCGCCTTTCGAAACAGCGCTGTCCGCCGCTGCGGCATCCGCAACAGCATCCGGCGCTTCCGTTTCGCTGGCGGCTTGCCCTTTCGGGGATTCATCGTCCGCCGATGGAGGACAGGCACATCCGGTCACCGCCAGCAGCGATAAAGCGCCGGCGAGTAAAAAGATGGACCCTGCAGCATGCGTTTTTCTTTTCTTAATCATACCCGTTCCTGAGTTTGAATTTCAGTTTTCGACTCCCGGATGATCAGGAGTCTTCGGAATTAATCGGAACTGTTCCGATCGGCTTAAG
>JBFJYX010000068.1:0-10806 GCA_041622415.1 Pontiella sp. | reverse complement strand
GGATACTGCCGAATGATCTTCGATCAGCCCCGGCCGCTGCCCATTACCTGCCTCTACCCCCATCTTGCCGCCGCACTGGATACGCCGGTGGAAATCAGCCGGTTCAGCGTGCGCCATTTATGGCGGGGCCGATTCCATTCGGCCGGGCTCGCGCCGATCTTTCAACTGAGCCAGGGCCTCCTGCTGCTGACGCGACAATACGACCTGAAGGCCTGGAGCTGCCTGATCGACCATCGTTTTCAGCAACTGTGCGAACGCTTCTTTAAAGTGGATTTTGAAATTCTGGGTGAGCCGGCGCTGTACATGGGCAGTCCCTGTGTGCCCTGCGTTGTGAAACTGTCGGAGTCGATCAGGAACAACATCCGCAATCCCCGCTTTGAGGATGTCTGGAGCGAACACGGGCTGGACGACTGGGCCAGGGATTTTGACGTTAAATGAACGCCGTTCAAATCCAGCCCCGGAGTTCCAATGATCGGAAACAGTATCTGCAGGTACCCTTCCGGATTGCCGCGGCGCATCCGGAAATGACCCTTCCGCCCCGATCCTTCACCGCCGCCGATTTTTCAGCGTCGCACCCTTTTTATGAACACTCGGAGGCGGCCTTCTTCATTACGGAAAATAACGGCGCGGCAAACGGGCGCATCGCGGTTCTGAACAACCGGAATTTCAACCGTTTCCACGACAGCCGAACAGCGTTTTTCACGCACTTCGAATGTGAAGATCAACCGGATACAGCAAACGCCCTGTTTGATGCGGCGTCCACCTGGGCAAAGAGCCGGGGCCTCGACAGCATGGTCGGCCCGGTGGGTTTCCTGCAGACCGACCCGCGCGGACTCCGCATTCGCGGTCAGGATCAAACCGCCTCGTTTTCACTGCCCGTCCATCCGGCCTACTACCGGTCCCTGCTCGAAAAAAACGGCTTTGAAAAACATTCGGATTATATCGCCGGCGAAATGACGGATGCCTTCAGGATCAACCGCCGCACGGCACAGCTGGCTGAACGGGTCCGCTCAAAAACCGACCTCCGGCCGCGCCGCACCACGACGCGCCGCCAGCTGATCGAGCTGGCGCCCCGGCTTTTTGACATCTATGAAAAGAGCGGCGCCGATGCCCCGATGTACTACCCGATGACCGACGCTGAAAGGACCTGCATCAAAAACCAGTTCACAAAAATCGCCCACCCCCGCCTGATCCACCTGCTTGAACAGCCCGACGGAACCATCGGCGGAATCATGATGGCGCTTCCGAACTATGCCGAAGTGCTGCAGCAGCATCGCGGCCGGCTCAGCCGGCTGGCGGCGGCCTGCAGGCAGAAGCACCGCCCCGAAACCGTCAACCTCACCACCTTTTATCTTCATCCCGCATTTCAGGGCCGCGGCCTTAACCTGCTTCTTTACTCGGTCTTTGAAGAGGAAGCGCTTAAACTCGGTTGCAGGAAAGTGCTCTTCGGTCCGGTGCGCGAGGGCAACCGCCGACAGCGCAGCATTCTGGAAAAAATGGGCATTCGGCAGACGATCTGTCATAGGATTTATCAACGGGGGATATCATGAAACTGAACCTCATCCTGCTCAGCCTTTCGCTGGCCTCGCTCGCGGCGGCGGAACCGCCGGCGCGGGAGATTATCGAGCAGCACATCGACCGGCATACCCTGCCCGACGAGACCACGGTGATGGAAATCAAACTGATCGACCGCAAGGGCGCGGAGAATACCCAGCACCTGCGGCGGCTGCGGAAAACCGAAGCCGGCGGCCTGATCCGCTCGCTGGTGGTTTATGACGCACCCGCGGACATCAAAGGCACGGCACTGCTGACCCGCGAAAACGAAGGGCAGTCCAACGACCAATGGTTGTACTTTCCGTCCCGTCGGCGCCTGCAGCGGATTGCGCAGGGGCGGCGCAGCGGCTATTTCATGGGCACCGACTTTACCTACGAAGATATGGACCCCGAAAAGCTTGAACAGTTTTCCTATGCCCACCTTCCGGAGGAGCGGTTCGGGGATCATGAGTGTTACGTGATCGAGGCCCGGCCGGCGGATAAACAGGCCGCACGCGCCAGCGGCTACGGTAAACGGGAGCTGTGGATTCGCAAAGACATCCTGTTCTGCATTCAGGTTAAATTTTACGACCGACAGGAGCGGCTGATTAAAACCCGGACCCATTCCGATCTGGTGAATCTTGAGGGTGAGGTATGGCGGGCGAACCGCTCATTCGTGGACAACCTCGATAAAAGCCACCAAACCGAAGTCCGGATCACCGAACGCGACGTCCGGACGGAAATTCCGGACGATACATTCCGGGAACGGCACATCACCACCGGGCGATATATGAAATGAGGCAGGACACCGTTTTATGCAGAAGCTAATGTACTGGTTCAGCAGGCATCCGCGCCGGACGCTGGTTACCATCGGAATCCTTTCTCTCCTGGCCCTGATTCCTCTGCGAAACGTCCGGATTGAAACCTCCGTTAAAAGCATGATGGATCAACATGATCCGGCCCGGCAGTTCTACCAGGAAACGCGCGATCTGTTCGGAACCGAAGCCATCGCCCTCATCTACATCGAAGACCGGGACCTTTTTTCATTCCGCAAACTCGACGCCCTGCAATCCCTCATCTTTGACCTCGAAGGGCTGGTGGGTATCGAATCCGCCATCAGCCTGTTCACCCTGACCGATATTACGCTCAGCGACGACCTTCTCGACGCCCGCCCGCTGCTCGACCTTCCGCCGACGACGCAGGAAGAAGCCGACCGGCTCCGGACCCGGGCAACGCAGCATCCGATCGCTCGGCGGCTCTTTGTCTCGCAGGAAGGCGACGCTACAGCCATTCACCTGCGGCTCGATATGCACAACGGGCACGACGACCAAATGATTGCCCTGGCGGAAAGAATCGAAGACACCCTCTCAGCCTATGCCGGCGCCTTCGAGCGTCTGGACCAGACCGGCCGCCCCTACATCATTGAACGTCAGTCGGCCTACATTGCCCGCGATCAGAAGGTCATGCTTCCGCTCGCCGTGGGCGTTCTCCTGATCATGCTGACGTTTATGCTTTCCAGTTTTAAAGGAGCCACCCTGCCGCTCCTCACCTCCGGGGTCAGTATTCTCTGGACGCTGGCCTTTATGGGCCTCTTTCACATTCCCGTCACCGTGCTCAGCTTTATGGTGCCCTCGCTCATCATCGTCATCGGCTCCACCGAGGATATTCACCTGCTCGCGGAATATCACGAAGGGCGGATTCGCGGCATGGCCCCGAAAGCCGCCATCCACCGCATGATTCAGCGGCTGGCCGTTGCGGTAACCTTCACCGCCGTCACCACCCTCCTGGGCTTTGCCAGCATTGCCACCAGCACCATTCCGCTCCTGAAACAATTCGGCTGGGTCGCTTCCTTCGGCCTGTTCGTAAACCCGCTGATCACCATCAGCCTGCTGCCCGCCGTACTGGCGCTGCTGTCCGACCGCTCCGTACTGATGAAAAAGAACAAACCGCACCGGATCTTTTTCATCATCCCGTCCATCGTCTCCCGTTTACGCCGCCGACCGCGCCTGCTGCTGGCCGCCACCTGCCTGCCCTGCCTGGCCTTCGGCATCTACGGCTTCATGCAGGTGGAAGCCGACAACAACATCATTGGCTATTTCAAACCCGATTCCCCGATTGTTAAGCGCGCCGACCGCCTGACTGAAAAACTGGCCGGTGTGGAATCGTTCTGCATTCGACTCGATGCCGATCACGAGGGCGCCTTCAAAGAACCCGAAAACCTGAGCTATGCCCTGCGTCTTCAGGACTACATGGAACAGTCCGGATGGATCGACCGCAGCATCAGTTTGACGGACTACCTCCGGCATATCCACCAGGCCCTCACCGGCAGCGCCGAACCGCTGCCGGAATCCCGCAACGGGGTTGCCGAATATCTGTTGCTGCTCCACCAGTCCGAAATCGAACCCTACGCCACGCCCGACTTCCGCCATCTGAACATCATCGTCCGGCATAACGTGCGCTCGTCAAAAAAACTGATGCCGCGCATCGGGGAGCTGCAGCAGTTTATCGACCGCACCTGCCCGCCCCGCCTCACCGCTGCCGTCACCGGCGAAGGCATCCTGGTCAACCGGGCGGTATACACCATTATTTCCGGGCAGGTCCGGAGCATTTTCATTATCGCCTGCTTTGCCGCCCTCCTGCTGAGTATACTGTTCAAAAGCTTCCGCTTCGGTATCATAGGCCTCATCCCCAACCTGCTGCCCATCGGCATCCAGTTCGGCATGATGGCCCTGCTGGACATTCCCCTGAACGTCGCCACCAGTATGGCCGCCGCCGTCTGCATCGGCCTGGCGGTCGACGACACCATCCACCTGTTGATCCGTTTCAAATCCAGCCACGCGGAACTGCCCCCCGAAGAAGCCGTCGAAAGCGCATTGCGGCACATGGTGAAACCCATCGTCACCACCTCCGTCTCCCTCTCGCTCGGATTTCTCGTCATGCGCTTTTCGCTGTTCAAACCCATCGGTGATTTCGCCCTGCTCTCCGCCATCATGCTGACCACCGCCCTGCTGGCCGACCTGCTCGTCACCCCCACCCTGCTGACCGTTTTCACCCAACCCGGCGCCACGCCTGAAAAATCACGGATCCCATGAAAACCGACACCCCTGCATGCTGCATACTCCTCACGGCCTTCCTGCTTCTGACCGGCACGAATGTTTTGGCCGAGCTCAAAGACATCGTGGAAAATCTGGATTCAAAGGTGCAGGTCAAACTCAGCGCCTATCCACAGAAACCGGCCGACACCCTTGCCCCGAACTGGGGCCGGGAAACCGCCACGATGGAGCTGGCGTTCCGGTATGAATGGGCCACCTGGTTTGAAACCGGCGGCGGCTTCAGCATCGATACTACCGGATGGGTCGAACGCGGCATGCCCAACTCCTATCGCTGGCAGGGCGGAGTCGAACTGTTTCAGGATGAAAATCCCGAGTCCCGCATTGCGGTCATCAACGAGCTCTATACCACCCGCCCGCTGGGCGTTATGGACCTTGTCGTGGGGCGGCAGATCCTGAACAATTCAGTCTCCGTTCTGTATCCCCTGGCCGACCGCTATACCCCCTACGACTACAACGATCCGGTGGATACCAAGGCCTTCGGAATCTGGCAGGCGCGAATGGATGCCTACCTCGGAGACTGGCAGGCGTCGATTGCACTCCTTCCCGTTTTCCAGCCCTCCAAAACCCCGGGCTATCAGTCGCGCTGGTGGATCACCGAAATCGAGCCCATCACCGGCGAATCCATTCCCGCCGGCGCGCAGGGGCGGATCGACCGGAACATTCCGGGCGTCAGCCTGGAGAATGCCGGGGCCTTTGCCACGCTGAAGACCCGGCAGCATCAGTGGGATTTCTTCACCTCCGTCTATCACGGCCACGCACTCTATCCGGTGATCGGAACAGATGCGCCCACGCCGACCAACTATGTCGTTTCCATCGATTATGTCCCGGGGTTCGATTGGTCAGCGGGGCTTTCAACCACCATGATTGACCCGCTCGAAATTCACGCCGAGGCCCTCTACCATCGCACCTACTCCGGGCGGGATGATGATTACGTCAATGCGTTGCTGGGCTGCACCTGGCGGACCGAATGGCTCTCCCGCTGGCTCCGGTGCAATCAGTCCCACCTCGTCATTGAATATGCCCGCGAAAAAATCATCCGGGAACAGGACCCGGCCCACGGCTACGCCAACAGTTCCAAGCCGTTCCGCTTCGGCCGGAACAGCCTGCTGGCGGAATGCCTGGTTGATGTGAATGAAAAAAACAGTGCCGCCGTGGCCTATTCGCACAGCTTTGAACGGGAGAATGCATTCCTGCAGCTGCGGGGGGGCCATCGGTTTCTGAACGGCATTCGCGCCCAGCTGATCCTCGACACCTTTTTCGGGAATGGTCTCTACTACGGCGACTGGGTCCGCAACAACCGTTTATCTTTCGTTTTGGAATACAGTTTCTAAAGGAAAAAGGAGCCCTGCATCGGGCTTTTTAATCCTTGATCATTTTAATCGGGATTAGGTAGATTCCATCTACACAGAGGCATCGCCGGGAGATTCATTTATTTTCAGTTCATTTCATTTTGCATGCCGGACGGGCTGGCATGATGGGGACCAACAAGGAGAGTAAAATGAAAAAGGTACTATGCGTTGCAATGGCGGCATTCATGGCTGCAGCAGTCGTTCAGGCTGAGGAAACCACAGAGGAAATCGGTGACATCGGTGTAGGTTACCAGGGTTTCTTTATCGGCGGTGACCTGATCAACAACCTGGCCATTCGGTTCGCACCGAAACCGTACGGCGGTCAGATTGAAATCGGCCAGGTTTCGCTGGATGCCGACGGCGGTGGCGACATCGACCTGTTCATGCTCAAAGGCAAGGGCTACTACAAGCTGATCGAACGGGAAAACAGCGACTTCTATGTCGGCGCCTCGCTCGGATACATAATGCTTGAGCAGAGCGGCAACGAAGTGGACGGATTCTCCATTGCCCCGCTGATGGGTGTTGAATACAAACTGCAGGGCCTCCCGGAGCTCGGCCTCAACTTTGAGGTGTCCTATGAAATCGCAGACCTCGACGCGGAAGGCACCGATGTCACGCTCAATGGAATCGGCGTCTGCGCCGGCATGAGCTACTACTTCTGATCCATCCGGAATTCCGGAATCAACGGCCGTCCCCGACGTCAAACCGAAACCCCGCATTCAAACGCGGGGTTTTTGCTTTCCGATCCGAATCCGCCCAACTGCCCCGCCGCCGGCGCCCGATTAACAGAAACCCCTGCAAACCGGAAGAAACACGTCACTAAAAGCAAACAAGAAGGGGCTTCCAATCCCGGGGCATCTATGGTTAATTCCGCCTCCTTATGAAAAACGAATCGCATCTCACAGAAGACCTGCGCGTCACGGAATTAAAGAAACTCGTAGCGCCGAAAAAACTCAAAGAAGAACTCCCGCTGGGCGATGAGCTGACGGAAAAAGTCCTGTCCGACCGCCAGACGGTCCGTGACATCCTGTACCGCGAGGACGACCGTCTGCTGATCGTGATCGGCCCCTGCTCCATTCACGATCCGGCCGCCGCGCTGGACTATGCCAAGCGCCTCGCCGCCCTCGCTGAACAGCTCAAAGACAAATATTTTATTGTGATGCGGGTCTATTTTGAAAAGCCGCGGACCACCATCGGATGGAAAGGCTTCATCAACGATCCCCATCTCGACGGCTCCACCGATATGGAATACGGCCTGCGCACGGCGCGCAAGCTGTTGCTCGACATCGCCAATCTCGGGCTGCCGATTGCCACCGAATTTCTCGATCCGATCGTCCCGCAGTATACCGCCGACCTCGTCAGTTGGTCGGCCATCGGCGCGCGTACCACCGAATCGCAGACGCACCGCGAAATGTCCAGCGGCCTCTCCATGCCGGTCGGATTCAAAAATGCCACCGACGGCAATATTGAAATTGCGATCAACGCGATCGAATCGGCGAGCAACCCGCACAGTTTTCTCGGCATCGACCAGGACGGCCACACCGCTGTGGTTAAAACCACCGGCAACCCCAATACCCACCTCGTGCTGCGCGGAGGCAAAGGCCCGAACTTCCAATATCCGGAAGTCACCTACGCCGCCTGCAAACTGGAAGAAGCCGGGCTGAAGCCGTCCCTTATGGTCGACTGCTCGCACGCGAACGCCAACAAGGTTGCCCGCAACCAGGTCAAAGTCTGGGAAAGCATTCAGCAACAGCGCGCCAAGGAAAACTGCCCGATCACCGGCGTCATGGTGGAAAGCTTTATTAGAGAAGGTAACCAGAAGATTTCCGGAAACCTTGAATACGGCCTCTCCATCACCGACCAGTGCATCGACTGGGAAACCACCGAGAAGATGCTGCTGGGTTAATATCTTTAATTCTGTAGACGCGATCCATGATCGCGTTCCGAGGTCGAGGACCTCGGCTACATGGCCGCCAACTCACCAATGGTGATATCTCCCCAGCCCGGCTGGGACAGCAGGTATTCCAGCAGCTTTGCGGATGCCGCGGCATCATACAGCGCGTCATGCGCTTCCCGGCCTTCGCAAAGGGCATCGACTGCGGGTTTAAGATCCAGCAGGACGATCAGGTCTTCCAATGCGTATGACGCGCATCCCGGCCAGGCTTTACGCGCAATTCTCAAAGTATCGATCCAGAGACCGAACCGGTGCATCGGGGCCATGGCGCGGGTAAACTTTTTCTCGGTCCCGACATTGTGGGCGCAGAGCGGAAAATCAGTCAGTCGCGGTTTGATCGAAGGCCACAGTTCCTGCGGGCTCGGCGCTTCGGCAAGCTCGGCGCGCAACTGGGCATGGCGTCCCGGTGCATGGGGATTAAACGGCCGGGCCGGATCAATCTTCAGCCAGCTCTCCAGCATCGAATCCGGATCAACACGGCCGCCCTTCAGCGTCACCATGCCGATCTGCCACGGCTCCGTCGGGAATCCCCGAACCGAACCGGTCGTTTCATAATCCAGCACCGTGATCTCGGCATTTAGAATGGCCAGGGTTGAATCCATAAAACGATTAAAGCAGACAACAGGGATAAAGGGCAAATCCCGGATATCCGCTAACCCACAAAAAAACTCATCCAACTGGACGGCCGTCCAGTTGCATGAGCTTATGCTCAGCTGATGATTTTGTCAGAGAAGCGGATGACCGGCGGTGATCGCCGGGACCCTCACCCTTCCAGGGCCAGCAGTAGCGGCTCTTCAAGCGCATCCACGATCCAGCGGATAAAGCGCGCGCCGTCTGCGCCGTCAATGATGCGGTGGTCGTAGGACAACGACAGCGGCATCATCATGCGGCCGTCTTTCTTGACCGCGCGGCCGACGCCAAGGATCGCCACTTCCGGCGAATTCACGATCGGCGTAAAGAAGGTGCCGCCGATACCGCCGAGATTGGTAATCGTGAAGGTACCGCCCTTCAGGTCTTCCAGTGCAATCTGGCCTTCGCGCGCTTTCTTGGCAATACCGCCGAGATCCTGCGCCAGCTCGATCATGTTTTTCTGATCGGCATCGCGGATCACCGGAACCATCAGGCCTTTCTCGGTATCGACCGCAATGCCGATGTTGTAGAAGTCCTTGTAGATGATCTCCGCATTATCCGCATCAATGCTGCAGTTAAAGTTCGGGAAGGCCTTCAGCGCGGAAGCCACCACCTTCACGAGGATGGCCGTAACCGTCAGTTTCGCGCCGTGCACTTCAGCCTTTTTGGCAAACTTTTTACGCAGCTCGTCGAGGTGCGTGATATCCGCCCAGTCCTGCTGCGTAACGTGCGGGATGGTCGCCCAGCAGTGCGCCATATGGTTCATGGTCGCCTTGCGGATGCCCGACATTTTCTCCACGCGGGTTGCACCCTGAACGCTCGAACGGCTTCCGCCGCCGCCACCGCTTTCGATGGTGCCTTTCGCATGGTTTTTAACATCTTCCATGCTGATACGGCCGCCTTCGCGGGAAGGTTTGACCTTATGGATATCCACACCGAGCTCGCGCGCCAGACGGCGTACGTTCGGGGCCGCGGAAACCGCATTGGCCGGACGCTGGTGCTGGACCGGCTCCGGTTTCTTCGGTGCAGGCGGACGCACCACAACCGGCTGTTCCGGCTCGCGCGCCGCAGG
This sequence comes from Pontiella sp., assembly GCA_041622415.1. Classification (GTDB taxonomy): domain Bacteria; phylum Verrucomicrobiota; class Kiritimatiellia; order Kiritimatiellales; family Pontiellaceae; genus Pontiella. The sequence goes on along the minus strand of JBFJYX010000068.1, from coordinate 1,155 downwards.
TGCCGGTGCAGCGGCAGGTTTCGGCTCAGCCTTGGGGGCCGGGGCCGGAGCGGCCGCCGGCGCGGCTCCACCTGTAGACTCAATCGTGAAGGCCAGCGTGCCGACACTTACGGTGTCGCCCTGGGCCACGTGCACGGCTTTGATCACCCCTGCCGTCGGAGCAGGAATTTCCATACTGGCTTTACCCGCTTCGATTTCCAGCAGGGACTGCCCGTCCTCCACGCTGTCGCCTTCGGCAACGAGCACGCTGATGATATCGCCCGACTCAATATTTTCTCCGAGGTCCGGGAGTTTAAATTCAACCGTTGCTCCGCCACCGGCCGGGGCGGCCGGTTCTTCCGCTGCAGCCGGAGCTTCTTCCGCGGGTGCGGCTTCCGGCTCGGGGGCCGGCTTTTCGGCCGGGGCTTCTTCGGCAACAGGTGCCGCCGCAGCGCCGTCATCGATGGTGAACGCGAGCTGGCCGACTTCAACCGTATCGCCGGCGGCCACGTGAATGGCCGAAATCGTTCCGGCGGCCGGAGAAGGAATCTCCATGCTGGCTTTGCCCGCTTCGATTTCGATCAGCGACTGACCTTCCGTTACGGTTTCTCCGACCTCGACGAGTACATTGGTCACGTCTCCGGATTCAATATTTTCTCCAAGCTCTGGAAGTTTAAATTCAAGTGCCATGATTCTTATTCTCCTACCGGATTCGGTTTATCGAGATCGATGCCCAGATCCTTGCGGGCCTTATCGAGTTTCTTCTTATCAAATTCACCTTTCGCCGCAAGCTCGGACAGCACCGTGAAGGTGATCGCATTGGCATCCACTTCGAAGTGCCTCCGCAGCGCGCGGCGGCCGTCCGATCGTCCGAATCCATCGGTACCCAGCGAAGTAATACCGCCCGGCACCGCCTTGTTCAACGCATTCGGCAGCAGCTTCATGTAGTCGGAAGCGGCGATCACCGGACCGTTTTCATTCTCCAGACATTCGGTGATGTAGGCCTTGGCCTCCTTGTTCCCGTTACGCACCTGCTCACGCTCGACATCGAGCGCATCGTTGATCAGGTTTTTATAACTGGTCACGGACCAGACGTTGGTTTCGACTTTATATTTTTCCTTCAGCTGCGCGGCGGCTTTGATGGCCTCCGGCAGAATGGCCCCGGAACCGAGGATC
>JBFJYX010000067.1:0-10821 GCA_041622415.1 Pontiella sp. | reverse complement strand
TCGGTTCCGGAGTGTAAACTTTTTCCGGCATACCGAGCTCGGCGCGCAGTTTGATCTGGCCGTCGATGATTTTAACCACTTCGGCGTGAGCCGTTTTCATGGCTTCAATGAATTCCGCTTCCGGGATTTCCTGGGCGGAACCTTCGATCATCATCACCTTGTCGCGGGAACCGCAGTAGGTCAGGTCGATGTCGGACGCCGCCAGCTGGTCGTGGTTCGGGTTGATGATCCATTCGCCGTCGTTGCGGACGATACGGACGGCACCGATCGGGCCGTCGAACGGCAGGTCGGTCAGGGTCAGCGCGGTCGAGGCCGCATTCACACTGAGAACATCCGTGTCCAGCGTCTGGTCGGAGCTGACGAGCATATTGTTGATCTGTACTTCGCGGTGGAAGTTGTCCGGGAAGAGCGTACGAATCGGACGGTCCGTCACACGCATGGTGAGGATTTCCTTCTCGGAAGGACGCGCCTCACGCTTGATGTAGCCGCCCGGGAAACGGCCGGCCGCATAGAATTTTTCGCGATATTCCACCTGCAGCGGGAAGAAATCCACGCCTTCTTTGGCTTCTTTCGCGGAAGTGACCGCGGAAAATACGACGTTGCTGCCGATGCCGCAGGTAACGGAACCGTCCGCCTGTTGGGCGAGCAGTCCGGTTTCGAGCGTCATGGTTTTACCACCGACCTCGAATTCTACTTTGGTTGTACCCTTCATAACTTAATCTGCGCCCTTGCTAATTTCTGTTCTGAAGAGCGCACCTTTCATTGTTGTTTTTGCCGTCCCTTTGACGGCGTTTATAAACGAAGCAAGCCCTTTACTTGTGATAAAGGGCTTACAAACGAATTACGGATTGTTGAACATCCGGTCAAACGACTTATTTACGAAGTCCAAGCTTACCGATCAGCTCTTTGTAACGTGCGTCGTCTTTTTTACGCAAATAGCTCAGCAGTTTACGGCGCTTGTTCACCATCATGATGAGGCCGCGGCGCGAACTGTGGTCTTTTTTATGAGTCTTCAGATGCTCGGTCAATTCCTTGATGCGGGTAGTCAGCAACGCAACCTGAACCTCTACGGAACCGGTGTCCTGCTCGCCGCGCTTGAATTCGTTTTTAACTTCAGCTTTTACTGCTTGATCCATGGGTATGGACTCCTGTTGATATAGTTCTCTCTCAAAAAGTAAGAGCGGGACTATACGCACCGCCCCACCCCGTGTAAAGCACAGTTTCTCAAGGTTTTTACGCCGGTTTTCCAATCATTGGAAACCGCTATTTCACCTGCCGGACAATCCCCTCGCTGCCCGCGCGGAAGGAATAGCGCTCCCCCTCGCTTTTTCCCGCCAGCGCAGCGCCCACCGGCGATTCCGGCGTAATCACCGTAACGATCGTGCCGTCAACGTCCACCTCGGTACCGCCGCCGCACTCCAGCAGGATAAACCAATCCGCAAATCCATCCATCTCGGTTTCCACCAGGGCACCGACGCCGATCGGACGTCCGGAAAAATCCGGCGGCCGAAAGCTGTGCAGCTCCATCACGCCCGCCGACAGTGCTTCAAACTGTTTCGCCAGCCCGCGCGCCAGATACGACTGCTCCAGGCCGCACGTATCCCACTTGCTCTCCGCCTTGGCCTCGGAATGCGTGGCGCCTTCCGCCGCCATCGCCTGCCCCTTGAGCTGCACGCGCAGCTCCTCTTCCAGCGCCGCAATCACGGCCTTCAAAATCTTCGGTTTATCCATCCTGCCACTCCGGCTCCTCGATCGGATCGACCGAAAAGGGTTTGCACTGCGCCGCCAGCTGCGGCGATACGCGGACGAGCAGCTCCGCATTCGGGCCTTCGTATTCCTCTTCCAGAATCGAGGCATTTTTCTGCAGCGTCGAAAGCAGCTTGCCTTCGCTCAGCGGCACCGAAAGCTTCATCTCAACCTTGCGGCCCTTCAGGCAGTCCGCCAGTTCGTCGAAAAGAAGATCGATATTTTCGCCCTCGCGCGCCGAAACCGCGACCGATTTCGGGAACTGGCGCTGCAGGCGCTTCGCCGCATTACGGCCGCGCTCGTCATCAATTTTATTAAAAACATAAAGCATCGGCTTTTCGAGGCCGCCGATTTCGTCCAGCACTTTATGCACCGCTTCGATCTGGGTATCCACCTGCGGATGCGACGCGTCAATCACGTGCACCAGCAGATCGGCCTCGACCACCTCTTCGAGCGTGGCCTTAAAAGAATCCACAAGGTGATGCGGCAGCTTCTGGATAAAGCCGACCGTATCCGTCATCAGCATCGGCTCATGATTCGGCAGCTCCACCTGCCGCGTCGTCGGATCGAGCGTGGCGAAAAGCTGGTCTTCGGCAAAAATATCCGCGCCGGACAGCCGGTTAAGCAGCGTGGATTTTCCGGCGTTGGTATAGCCGACAATCGAAACCAGGGCCCAGCCGTGGCGTTTACGCCCCCGGCGCTGCTCATTCCGCCGCGTGCGCACCAGCGCCAGATCGCGCTTCAGCGTACGGATCAGCTCCTGCAGGCGGCGACGGTCCATTTCAAGCTGCGTCTCACCCGGGCCGCGCAGGCCGATACCGCCCTTCTGGCGTTCCAGATGGGTCCACATATTCCGCAGGCGCGGCAGCAGGTACATGTGCTGCGCCAGCTCCACCTGCAGGCACCCCTCTTTGGTCTGCGCGCGCTGCGCAAAGATATCGAGGATCAGCTGCGTACGGTCGAGCACCCGCGTCTCAAAAACATTCTGCAGGTTACGGCCCTGCGCCGGGGTCAGGTCGTCGTCGAAAACCACCATCGAAACGCGGTTCTCTTTGATCCAGTTGGAAATCTCTTCCGCTTTGCCGGTGCCGATGTAGTGCCCCGCCTTGATTTTCTGCTGGCGGACAATAAAACGGCCCTTCACCTCCGCACCGGCACTTTCCGCCAGCTGCGCAAGCTCGTCCATCGTATCCTTGACCTTCCACTCTTCGTCGTTGCGAAGAACGACTCCAATCAGGAGGACGGTTTCGGCATCGTTGTTCTGTGTTTCTAAAAGCTCAGACATATTTTTATTTTTACCACTCGCTTCGCCGGAGGTCACGGAGATCACAGAGCTGATTCTCTGTGACCTCAGGGCACTCTGTGGTGAATTAGATTACGACCGGTGTGGAACCGGTTTCCTTCCAGGCATTGGAAACGGCTTCGGCCAGTTTTTCCAATGATTGGAAACCGGCGGTATCGATCCATTCCACATTCAACTGGTTTCTGAACCAGGTCATCTGGCGCTTCGCCAGCTGGCGGGTGCGGATCACCGTTCGCTCTTTCGCTTCCTCGAGGGTCATTTCACGGTGCAGCACGGCAAAGGCTTCGGCATAGCCGATCGCCTGCATGGCGGTCTCCGACAGTTCAAGCCCGATCAGCGCTTCCGCCTCTTCCAGCAGCCCGGCGGCATACATCTGGTCCACCCGCTTTTCGATCCGTTCCAGCAGCACCGCGCGCTCCACGTGCAGGCCAACCAGCCGGGGTTTCGGCCTGGAGTTCCATTTGGTATTGGCCAAACCGCCCTTTTCCAGAATCCGGATGAGGCGGCGCGGATTCTGCCGGTCGTCTTCCGTTAACGTTTCATACAGTGCCGCGGCTTCGGTTTTTGCGCGCGTTTCCAAAGCCTGGAAATCCAGCGCCTCCAGCTCGTTCCGAAGCCGGGAATCTGCGGGCGGCACCTCATCAAAGCCTTCGGTCAGGCATTTGACATAAAGCCCGGTGCCGCCGGCGACGATGATTTCGCGCCCCGATTCAAAGGAGGGCCGGACCGCATCGAGATAGGCCGCGACGCTGAATTTTTCGGTCGGTTCGGCCAGGTCGAAGCCGGCGTAGTCGGCCTTTTCCCGGTCGGCGGGGGTCGGCTTGGCCGTGCCGATATCCATGCCGCGGTAGATATTCATCGAATCGGCCGAGACAATCAGCTGCCCTTCCCGCTCGGCGATATACTGCGCGACGGCGCTTTTTCCGGAGGCGGTCGGGCCGATGATGAAAAAGGCATTCATACTGAAAGCCAGCGAGGAACGCGGAATGACACAGCTCGGTGGTTATCCGCGGTCTTCCGTGGCGGCCTCCTCATCGTTCTTCTTATCTATAAAACTGAAAATCAGATAGACCACGAAAACAATACAGATCGCGGAGTCGGCCACATTGAACGACGGATAGTGGTAGCTCCCGAATTCAAAATCGAGAAAGTCGGTCACCCAGCCGAAGCGGATGCGGTCGATCAGGTTTCCGGCAATACCGCCGAACAGCAGGCCCATGAGCACTTCGTTGCGCTTTTTGCCTTCAACGATTTTATCGCGGAAGAGGTAGAGCGCAACCATCACGGAAAAGGAGATCAGAATCAGGACGATGCCGTGGCCGGCGAGCAGATTCCAGGCCGCGCCGTCGTTGCGGACATAGACAAGGTTAAAGAAGCCGTCGATGACGGGGATCGATTCACCGTAAACCAGGTGCGCACGTATCGCCTGCTTGGTGAGCTGATCCAGAAACAGAATGACCAAACCTATGATGAGAATAAGCACTGACGGACTCCTAAAAACAAGACAGCCACAAAAAAGCACAAAAAGCACAAAGACCGAAACTGAAAATGTCTTTGTGTGTTTTGTGCTTCTTCGTGGCCATTAATATCCGGGGCCGGCAAGGCTTACATGCCGTGCATGGTGCTGCCGAACGGACGGAAGGTCTTGCCCTGGCCTTTTTCGATTTCGCTCTGCGCTTTGATGGAATAGCGAACATACGGCAGGGCTTCGAGGCGCTCGATGTTAATCGGTTCCTCGTACATTTCGCAGATGCCGTAGGTGCCTTTTTCAATGCGGCGGATCGCCTCGTCGATTTCGAAGAGCACATCCTGCTCGTTGGAGAGCTGGTTGAGGGCAAATTCGCGGTCGAACGTATCCGTTCCCTGATCGGAGAGCGACGGATCGCGCTCGGTCGAGCTCAGGGAGTCGCGGTTGATGGAGAGAATTTCACCGGTCACGCGTTCGCGCAGCATCAGAAGACGGTTGAGCTGCTCTTTCAGCTGCTTGGCGGTAAAATGTTTATTCTTACCGATCTTACCGCTCAGCGGACCTCCGTCCGTCGTCGCCACAGGCGCAACTGATTTCGCGACTTTCTTCGCCGCGGTTTTTTTAGCAGCAGCCTTTTTCTTTGCAGGCGCTTTTTTAGCAGTCTTTTTAGTAGCCATTTTCGGTTGTACTCCAGTCAAATTCAGTTCCGAACCCGAATAAAGGGTTGGGTATTTATCATCTGCCTTATGCAGTGTCAATGCGCATATCCGCTTTATTCAGCGGTCTTAATGGACACTCTGCAGGCGTGTCCGTTCAAATCCAGTTCCGTGCCATTTTCCGCACCTTTTTCGTCCGATTCGCACGACAGTGCCAGCGTTTCGCCGGCAATATAGTCGCTGTATCCGGAAACCGCGCGGCTGATCTCGGCATCTGAACCGAACACAATATTGATCCGCTGGGTGATCTCCAGATCCATTTCCTTACGCAGGTTCTGTACCTTATTTACAAATTCCCGCGCCAGCCCCTCGGCAATCAGGTCGTCGTTCAGCTGCGTATCGAGGCCGACCACGAGGGCACCCTCGGCGCTCACGGCCATCCCCTCTTTCGGATTGCGGACAATTTCAATGTCGTCCGATGTCAGCTCAACCGTCTGCCCATCCAGTTCAACCGCAACGGTTTCGCCGGCGGAAATCTGCGCAATCTGCGCATCGGTCAGGCTGTTGATCAGCGGGACGGCCTTTTTCATCAGCGGGCCGAGTTTCGGACCGAGCTGCTTAAAGTTCGGCTTTGCCTGAATCGTGGCCAGTTCCGAGGACTCGGTTCCGAATTCCACGGCGCGCACGTTCAGCTCGTCGGCGATCAGGCTTTCCAGGGCCTGGATATTGGCCAGCAGCTTTGCGTCGTCGCAGACCACATGCATTTTGGCCAGCGGCTGGCGATTTTTCAGTTTGTACTCGGCGCGCAGCGTACGGCCCTGTTCCACGGCGCTCATCACCATCGCCATCTGGCCTTCCAGCACTTCGTCGCGCTTGGCGTCGGCAGCCGTCGGGAAGTCGCAGAGATGGACCGATTCTGGGTGGTCGAAGGTCTGAAGGTCTGAAGGTCCAAGGTCGGCTTCCTGACTTTCGACTTTCGACTTTCCGACATTCCAACCCGTCAGGTTCTGATAAATCGTTTCCGAAATAAAGGGGGTAAACGGCGCGGCGATTTTACAGAGGCCGAGCAGCACGTCATACAGCGTAGAATAGGCCTGCACCTTGTCGGTATCGTCCTCGGTCTTCCAGAAGCGGCGGCGCGAGCGGCGGATATACCAGTTCGTCAGGTCTTCAATAAACGCCACAAACGGACGGACGGCAGCCTGCAGGTCGTAGCGGTCCATCGCCTCGGTCACCTGCTGCTCCAAACGGGCCAGCGAGCTCTGGATCCAGCGGTCCATCAGGTTGTCGCGCTCCGGAACCGACTGTGCCGGCGTCCAGCCGTCGATGTTGGCATAGGTGATAAAGAAGGAATAGGCGTTCCACCACGGCAGCAGCAGATGGCGAAGCGAGTGCTTCACGCCCTCTTCCGAAAACCGCAGGCTTTCGCCCCGGACAATCGGCGAGTTGATCATATAGAGCCGCAGCGCATCGGCGCCGTACTCATTGATCACATGCATCGGATCGGGATAGTTCTTTTTGCTCTTGGACATTTTATGTCCGTCTTCCGCCAGCACGAGACCGTTTACGACCACGTTTTTAAAGGCCGGTTTATCGAACAGCGCCGTCGAAAGCACCATCAGCGTGTAAAACCAGCCGCGCGTCTGGTCAAGACCTTCGGCGATGAAGTCGGCCGGGAAATTGGCCTCGAAATGATCCTTATTTTCAAACGGATAATGATTCTGCGCATACGGCATGGAGCCGGATTCAAACCAGCAGTCGAGGACTTCCGGTGTGCGCTTGTAGGTTTTGCCGTCTTTTTCGATGAGGATCTCATCGACATAATGCTTATGCAGGTCTTCCACCTTTTCGCCGGAGAGCTCTTCGAGCTGCTCTATGGACGAGACGCAGATCATGTCGGAGCTGTCCTCCACATTCACCCAAACCGGAATGCAGGAGCCCCAGAAACGGTTCCGGCTGATATTCCAGTCCTTGGCATCGGCCAGCCAGTTGGCAAAGCGCTTTTCGCCCACATGATCCGGCATCCAGTGGATGCCCGCATTATTCTTGAGCATGCGCTCGCGCAGGTCTTCCACCTTCACATACCACGCATCGATTGCGCGGTAGATCAGCGGCGTGTCGGTACGTTCGCAGAAAGGATAGCTATGCTGGATGGTGCTCTGGTGGATCAGTTTGCCGCCGTGTTTCAGCGCCTTGATAATCGCTTTATCGGCATCTTTGCAGAACTGCCCGTCATAATCCGGCACCGCCGCGGTAAATTTGCAGTCTTCATCAAGCGGATCAACGAGCGGTATGTCGACCGCACGGCAGATCCGGTAGTCGTCCTCACCATAGGCCGGTGCCATGTGCACGATGCCGGTACCGTCTTCGGTCGAAACAAAATCGTCGTTCAATACCTGGAACGAGTTTTCATTATCAGCAAAGAAATCAAAGATCGGCTCATATTTCAGCCCCTTCAGCTCGGAGCCTTTGAAGGTTTTGAGGATTTCGTACTCCTCTTCCTTTTTATAGTAGGCCGACAGGCGCGCCGCGGCCAAAACAAAGACTTCGTGCGTCTCTTTGTCCTTGATCGCCACATAATCGATGTCGGGGCCGGCGCAGATGGCCAGGTTGCTCGGCAACGTCCACGGCGTGGTCGTCCAGATCAGCGCCGAGGCATTTTCAAATTCAAAATCGAGCAGCTTGACCCGAACCGTGATCGCCGGGTCCTGCACATCCTGGTAGTTCCGGCCGGCCTCAAAATTGGAAAGCGGGGTATTCAGCGCCCAGCTGTAGGGCATGATGCGGTGCGCCTTATACACCCGCTCCTGCTCCCAGAGCTTCGAAAAGACCCACCAGATGGTCTCCATGAATGATTTATCCATGGTTTTATAATCATTTTCAAAATCAACCCAGCGGCCCATGCGGGTAACGGTTTTTTCCCATTCCTCCACATATTTAAAAACCATGGAGCGGCACTGCTCGTTAAAAACATCGACCCCGGCTTCAGCAATGGCCGGAGCGCCCTCCAGGCCCAGTGCTTTCTGCGCCAGCGCTTCAATCGGCAGGCCGTGGCAGTCCCAGCCGAACCGGCGGGAAACATAATGGCCGCGCATGGCCTGATAGCGAGGAATGATATCCTTGATGGTGCCGGCGAGCAAATGGCCGTAGTGCGGCAGCCCCGTGGCAAAAGGCGGGCCGTCGTAAAAAACAAATTCCTTGCTGTCTTTGCGAATTTCCAGCGATTTCTTAAAGGTATCCTGCCCTGCCCAGAGCTGAATAACCTCTTCTTCCATCTGCGGAAAACTGACTTTACTGGAAATCTCTTTAAACATGGCTGCCTTTCTACTGCATATGGCGTATTGCGCACTTCCGACGGGACAGCCCGTTCTTCAGCAATACGTAATACGTAATTTTTGGAAGCGCAGAATGTAGCGACTGCCCTATCCGTTGACAAGATTGCAGGCGCTCCAATTTCCAGACCCGGGAACCCGTTTTTCCGCCAAACATCCAAAGATTTAAAAATCGGCGTTGCTTCCCGATGCCCAAAACGCGAATTGGACACAAAACCCCAATTTTAATTCGAATTAATTTGATCGAAACCAGTCCGGTGGATACATTGTGCTATCTTTTTGTAAGAAGTATTTCGACCAACTACCGAGGGGAATAACATGAAGAAACGACAGCTGAGCATCTTATTAGTTGCTGTGACGGCCAGCGCATTTGCACAGTACAACTTTACACCTTTTGGCTTATCTACTGCTTATAACGCCACATTGGTCAGTATGCGAATCAACGGGGATTCGGAAAACATTGACACCACCTTTACAGGGGGCTGGATTGAGACCGGATCATACGACACCTACACGGTAAACCGAACCACCGGTAATGCCGCCTATTTGCAGACGGGGGACGAGGAACCGACGCTGACGCTGTATATTGACCATGCCGTCTCCGGCTGGCTCTGTACGGTCGGTCAAAACAGCGGCGGCCTCAGCGGAACGGATGTTACCGTAATTGCGGATGAAGATACGGACGGCTTTACCAGTTCATATCACGCCCTGGGCGGCGGCGACCGCTCCGACACCGACAAAATCGGCTCCTGGCGCATCTATGGCGGAACCTATACCGCCGGCACCGAATCCTCCGGTTTCTACGGGGAAAACATGAGCGTGCTTTATATCGAAGGCGCATCGTTCTACGGCGGCGACGGCGACACCACCGCCGGCTCGGGCATCCTGGTTGATACAACAGCCACTTCTGTCACCATTGTTAATGACGACGACAACGAGGTGATGGCCGGCGATTATTCATCGGCATCCGTAGAAGATACGACCTTTGCTGTGGGCGGCTCCGGAGTCAGCGTGATCTCTTCCGCCACCATCAGCGGAGGCACCTATTCGGGCAGCCAGAACCTGTTCGGCGCCCGCACGGCGGAATACACAGACGTTGCCGTGGGCGACGGTGCAGACGTTTACGCCAACGGCGGCCAGGGCATCTATGTCAGCGGAACCGCAAATCTTTCCGACCTGAGTGTGTACGGCGGCGATGCCGGTAACGCGATCGTTTACGGCCAAAGCTCAAGCGCAGTTTCATCCGGCGGCAGCGGCATCTATGTTGTGGGCGGCGCCACCATCACCGACGTTTATTCCGTCGGCGGCTCAAGCGCCGGTGCAGCGGCATATAAAGCAACCTATTTGAATTCCACTGCTGATGATTATTATGAATCGGCAAACAATTCAGACGCCTATGCCAACGGCGGCAACGGCATTCGCGTCACCGGATCTGCCACCCTGAATAATGTCACCGCCATCGGCACGGGCGGCTCCACCGCCCAGTCCTACGAGACCAATTCAGTTGCCGTTGCAAACGGCGGCCACGGTTTTGCCGGCGGCAGCACCACCATTAACGGCGGCACCTTTGTTGGCGCAGACGGCGGCACAGCGGTAAGCCGCGTTGGATATGCAGAAGCATCCGGCGGATCCGGCGCATATTCCACGGGCAACCTCACCATCAACGGCGGTACTTTTACCGGCGGCGACGGCGGCAAGGCCTCGGCTGATGAAGGCACGGTTTATTCCGAGGGCGGCGCCGGCGCTGCCACATACGGAACCACGCTGACCATCAACGGCGGCACGTTCACCGGCGGCGCAGGCGGCACAGTGAATGGGGTCAAAACGCTGGGCAACGTCGGCGTACGCGTGACCAACGGCAACCTGGCGATCACCACCAACAGTGCCGCAACCGTCATTAACGGCCACATTGTTTTCGATAACTCCGCCAGCAAATCCATGAGCATTGCAGGCGCAACCATCGGCGGCAACATTTATAAATACGGTGCCGGCACAGCCCTGATCACCGTCGACGACACCGCGTCGTACGGCGGCGCATTTATGCAGGCCGAAGGCAGCTCCCAGATTACCCTCACCTCCACCAATCAGGGCCGCTTCTTCTCCGATGTGACCGTTGCCGACGGCAACATGACCTTCCAGGGAACAGCACAGCTGATTACCTCCGAAGATGCCCAGTTCACCCTCGGCCCGTCCAACACGGTACTCACCCTCCAGCAGGGCGCCCGTTTCAGCAAGGGCTCCGGCATTGACGCCGGCTACAGCTCCATCGTTTCCTCCGGCGGCAGCCTGACCCTCGCTGAAGACTCAGCAATGTCG
>JBFJYX010000066.1:0-10901 GCA_041622415.1 Pontiella sp. | reverse complement strand
GCATAAAGATCATGCTCGCTTTCTCAATGCCGTGACTGACCTCGCGGTAGCAGATGCCCCAGACAATCGCCCACGTCAGCACCGCCCCGCCCAGAATCGGCCAGCGGATACCGCCCAGGTCGAACGGTCCGTCGCTGATTTTCAGGAACTCCCCGAAAAAGAAGGCATCGGTATCCGCGCCCCAGGAGAGGTTGAATGAAAATGTGAAATAGTTCCAGCACCAGCCGATGACGGCGGCATAGAACAGGTTGATCCCGAAAAAAGCGACCGTGGGCATCCACCAGCCGAGCGGTTCCCAAAGCGGATTCACCCGCGCAAAAGCCAGCGGCGGCGAAGCTTTTTCCCGATGCCCGAGGGCGTATTCGAGAATCATCAGCGGAATGCCGGCGAGCAGCAGCGCCACGGTATAGGGAACCAGAAAGGCACCGCCGCCGTTTTCGTAGGCCATATAGCCGAAACGCCAGATATTCCCCAGCCCGACCGCTGATCCAATGGCGGCCAGCAGAAAGCCGACTTTACTGCCCCACAGACTTCTTTTTTCAGCCATCGCGATGCTCCGTCTGAACGAGGATTACGGGAGTACTGGAGTATTGGATGAAAGAAAAAAGAGTGCTGATTCAGTCATCCAACACTCCATTACTCCACCACTCGACTTAGTTCCTGTGACGGAAGGTGATGCGTCCCTTTTCCAGGTCATACGGGGAAATTTCAACGGTCACGCGGTCCCCCACGGCAATACGGATGAAATGCTTGCGCATCTTTCCGGAAATATGCGCGAGAATTTCGTGGCCGTTTTCAAGTTCCACACGGTACATCGTTGCCGGGAGTACCTTTTTCACAACGCCTTCTGCTTCGATTACATCTTCTTTAGCCATTCAAGCCCCTTTCGAAAATTAGGAAAACGTGCATGCTACACGCTTGAATGGTGTTTGCAACCCTAACAATCGGCCCTTTTGGGCGACTAAAGCTGAGCACGCTTCTCAATCAGCAACTCCACCACCGCCGGATCGGCCAATGTTGAGATGTCCCCGAGATCATCGGTTTCCATACTTGCGATTTTGCGCAGGATGCGGCGCATGATTTTTCCGGAGCGGGTTTTCGGCAGGCCGGGCGTAATCAGGATATGATCCGGCGCCGCAATCGGTCCGATATGGGTACGCACTTCATTCCGCAGCTCACCCACCACCTCGGCATCGGCATCAAACCCTTCCTTCAGGATGACATAGGCAAAAATGCCCTGCCCCTTGATCTCGTGCGGGAATCCCACGACCGCCGCCTCGGCGCAGCCCGGATGGCTGACCAGCGCGCTTTCCACCTCGGCCGTACCCATGCGATGGCCGGAAACATTGATCACATCGTCGACACGTCCGGTAATCCAGTAGTAGCCGTCTTCGTCCCTGCGGCAGCCGTCGCCGGTCAGGTAATAGCCGGGGAACGGATCGAGATAGGTCTGGGCAAAGCGGACGTGGTCGCCCTGAATGGTCCGGGCCATCGCCGGCCAGGGGCTCTTGATGGCCAGCAGCCCGGCGACATTGTTGCCCTTGAGTTCGCGCCCGTTGTCGTCGAGCAGCACCGGTTCAATGCCGAAGAACGGGAACGTGGCCGATCCCGGTTTGGTCGGCGTGGCCCCGGGCAGCGGCGTAATCATAATGCCGCCGGTCTCCGTCTGCCACCAGGTATCGACAATGTTGCAGCGGCCTTCGCCGACCACGTTGTAATACCACTGCCAGATCTCGGGATTGATCGGTTCCCCCACCGTACCGAGAATCCGCAGGCTCGAGCGGTCATACATTTTCACAAAGGCATCACCGTCTTTGGCGATGGCGCGAATGGCGGTCGGTGCCGTGTAAAACGAGGTGATGCGGTGCCGCTCCACCATATCCCAGTAACGCCCCGAATCCGGATAGGTCGGCACGGATTCAAACATCACCGTTGTGGCCCCGTTGGCCAGCGGCCCGTAGACCACATAGCTGTGGCCGGTGATCCAGCCGATGTCCGCGACGCAGGCAAAAATGTCATCTTCGCGATAATCAAAAACATAGCGGTGCGTCAGCATGGTATAGAGCAGGTAACCCGCGCAGGTATGCGAAATGCCCTTCGGCTTTCCGGTTGAACCGGAGGTGTAGAGCAGAAAGAGCGTATCCTCGGCATCCATGTGCTCCACCGGGCAGTATGGGCGCTCATTCCGCATGGCTTCGCCCAGGTCAATATCGCGCGGCTCATAAAACGGAACCTTGGCGTCCGTGTGGCGAACCATAAAAACATGCTCCACAGTCGGGCAGGCCATAACCGCCTCGTCCACCGGCCGTTTCAGCGGAATCGTCTTTTTACCCCGCCGGCCTTCATCGGCCGTGATCACGGCTTTGCACTTGGCATCGATGATCCGGTCGCGCAGCGCCTCGGCACTGAACCCGGCAAAGACCACACTGTGCACCGCCCCGATGCGCGCGCAGGCCAGCATGGCAAACGCCGCTTCAGGAATCATCGGCATATAAATCGCGACGCGGTCCCCTTTGCGGATCCCGTTATGGCGAAGCACATTGGCCAGCTTGCACACCTCGCGGTGCAGCTCGCGGTAGGTGATCTTCCGAACATTATCCGGTTCGTCGCCCTCCCAGAGAATCGCGACTTTATCGCCCCGCCGCTCGAGGTGGCGGTCGACGCAGTTATGGCAGACATTCAGTTTGCCGCCGAGAAACCAGGCCACCATGCCGTTGCTGAAATCGCAGTCGGAGACCTGATTAAAATCGTGAAACCAGTCAATGTGCTCCTTGGCCTGGCTGCCCCAGAACCCTTCCGGATGTTCCAGCGATTGGTCATACAGTTCCTGATACTCTTCCATCGACTGGAAATAGGCGCCCTTGCTGACACGGGCCGGCGCGGCATACGCGGGAATACCCTTCTTCTGATCACTCATGTAGCTCTCCGGTTTTAATAATCGGAATACATTATAAACATGATCACATTTTCAGCAAAATCTTTTTTACATACAATGAAAAACGCGGCTTCCAAAGGTTGGAAAACCGCGTTTTCTCATTTCCAATAATTGGAAGGTCAGAGCGATTCGCCCCGCAGCGGAATACCGCGTTTGTAAAGGTTGTTGAAGCGCGTGAGGTTGGCGGCCAGTTCCTTCTGTTTGTTGGAACGCGCCACTTTGATGGCCCGCTTCACCCAGTCCGAGGCTTCGCCGAAGTGGGCCAGCTCGGCGTAGGAGGCACTGATGAGCAGCAGCGTCACGGCGTCGCCCTGCCCGGTGATATCGAGCAGCTTCTGGGAATATTCCAGCGCTTCCACGCCGTTGCGCTCATCCGGATTTTCATCGGTGGCCAAAATCGTGATCAGCTCGCGCAACGCAGCAGTATCGCGGGGATTAACGTGCAGCTTCTTGCGCGTCTTTTCGCTCTTCGATGCGTTTTCGCCCTCTTCCATATGCATATCAATGTCATCGAGGGAGGTGATCGACAGATCGAGCGAAATTTTCTCTTCTTCGAATTTTTTCTGGAGGAAGGGTTTATCGATGGCGTTGCTGTAGGCCTCTTCGGGAGTAATGACGCCCCGTTTAACCAGGTTCAGCAGGTCATCCGCAAAGGTGCACATGCCGACATTTTTACCGGTCTGCATAATCGAGGGAATCTGATGCGTTTTGCCTTCGCGGATGTTGGCCGCGACCGCCGGAGTGACAATCAGGATCTCGCACGAAGCAATCCGTCCGCCGCCGATGCGTTTGCACAGCGTCTGGGCAATCACCCCTTTAAGGGAATCGGCCAGCATGGTGCGAATCTGGTTCTGGCGGTCCGCCGGAAATTTATCGATGATGCGGTCGACGGTCGTTGCGGCCGTATTGGTGTGCAGCGTCCCGAAAACCAGATGGCCGGTTTCCGCCGTTTCAATGGCGATTTCCATGGTTTCGAGGTCGCGCATTTCACCCACCAGCACAATATCAGGGTCTTCACGAAGCGCGGCGCGCAGTGCGGTGGAAAAACTTTTGGTGTGCACATGCACCTCGCGCTGGTTCACCAGGCAGCCGAGCGAGCGGTGCTTGAATTCGACCGGATCTTCCACCGTAATCAGATGCTGCCGCCGCGTGCGGTTGATCAGGTCAACCATGGCGGCCAGCGTGGTGGATTTTCCGCTGCCCGTCGGACCGGTCACAATCACCAGCCCTTTGGTCAGGAAACAGAACGAGCGGACCCCTTCAGGGATATTGAGCTCTTCAAAGGTCGGAACGCGGGAGGGAATCTGGCGCATCACGCAGCCGATGCCCTCGTGGTCCATAAAGATATTCACACGGAAACGGGCTGTGCCGGGAAGCTCGTAGGCGAAGTCGGTATCCCAGTTCTCCTCAAGTTCATCAATGTTGCGCTGCGGCGTGAATTCATACAGCAGCTCGCGCAGTTCCTCTTCGGTAAATTTTTCCGTCCCCCGCTGGAACTGCATCTCGCCGTCCACCCGGTAACAGGGTTGATGGTTGGTCGAAAGATGAATGTCGCTGGCGCCCTTCTCGAGCATTTCCTCAAGATATTGATCAATACGTCTCATAGATAATCCCCAAAATGCACAACATCTTTAGCACAATTAATGCCATCCCTCACCGCGCGATCCAGTTTTAAAGAAAAATCAGGGAGCCCGCTCCTCGATAAAACGTCCAATCGTCCGGCTGAGTTCGTTCCAGTCGATCGGCTTGGCCATGTAGAGCGTATTCCCCAGCTCGCGCAGATCCTCCCCTTCGACCTTTTCCATGTATCCGCTGCACAGCACGGCCGGAACATCGGCGCGGACCTGCAGCGCCTGCCGGATAAATTCGTGGCCGTTCATCTCCGGCATGCTGTAATCGGTGACCAGCATATCAAACGCGTCGGGATTCTTTTTAAAGGTCTCCAGCGCCATCCGGCCGTTCGTGGCCGTTACCACGCTGTAGCCGAACGATTCCAGCATCTCGCGCCCCATCGACAGAATAGCCGCGTCATCATCGACAAAAAGAATCCGTCCGTCTCCGTCGACCGCTCCCAGGGTCTCTTCGGCTTCCCGTGTATGCGTATGCTCCTGCAGAATCGGGAAATAGGCGGTAAAGGCGGTTCCAATGCCCTCTTCGCTTTCAACCGAAATCAGGCCCCGGTGCTTGCGGACAATACCGTGTACGATGGACAGGCCGAAGCCGGTGCCTTCCCCCTTTTTCTTGGTCGTGAAATAGGGTTCAAAAATGTGCTCCACCACGTCAGGCGGCATGCCGCATCCGGTATCCGACACTTTCATGCACGCATATGAGCCCGGCTCGAGATCCACCACCGTATCCTCGTCGTCGGACCGGCCGACCTCAATCTGTTTGAGCTCAACGCGCAGGGTGCCCCCCTGCTCCTTGCTCAGCGCATGCGACGCATTGGTGCACAGATTAATCATCACCTGCTGCAGCTGCGTCGGATCCCCCAGAATCGGCCCGCAGGACGGGTCGATCTCCTGCTCCACCTGGATATTCTTTTTCATGGTGGTCAGGCACATGCTCAGGGAATCTTCAAGAATCGGCTGAAGTTCCAGGGATTGGAACTCCTGTTCCTCCTGGCGGCTGAAGGTCAGGATCTGGCGGACCAGCTTGGTGGCCCGGTCGCCGGCTTTCACGATTTCCTTGAGGTAGCCGTAGACCTTCGTATCCTCGTCAACCGCATTCATGCAGAGCGCAACATATCCGAGAATCGCCGTCAGAATATTGTTAAAGTCGTGCGAAACCCCGCCGGCCAGCACACCGATGGCATTCATTTTCTGCTGCTGGCGCAGGTGTTTCTCAATCTCTTTTTCCTGCGTAATGTCGCGGCCGATCGCCACATAGTTGATCATCCGGTCGCCATCGCCGCGAATCGGATAGATGACCGTCTCCTCGATGAACAGGCTGCCGTCCTTGGCCTTGTTGACAAACTCACCCGACCACGTGTTACCGGCCGAAATGGTGGTCCAGAGCTCCTCGAAAAACTCTTGGCTCTGCTTGCCGCTTTTCAGGAAATCCGGCCGGCGGCCGACCGCTTCTTCGTGCGTATAGCCGGAAGAGGTTTCGAAGGCGGAATTCACATACTGAATCACCCCTTCGGTATCGGTGATCATGATCGACTCGGTCGACTGCTCCACCGCCACAGCCAGGCGGCGCATCTCCTGCTCCATCTCCATGCGCCGCGTCAGGTCGCGGCTCAGGCCGATCATGCCGTTCGATCCCGCCGCCGATTCCAGATAGGGAATCTTCACCGTTTCGTGATACACATCGCGCCCGTCGGCGGCCTTGGTCCAGCCCTCCGATTCCGCGGCGGAACCCGAAGCCAGTACCCGGAGATCTTCCATGTGCGACTGTTTGGCCTGGTCGTTCGGCAGTACTTCCGACGCCGTGCGGCCATAGATTTTATCCGCTTCGGTTCCGACAAACTGCGCATAGGCCTTGTTGCAACCGAGATAAAGTCCCCGGCTGTCTTTCATATAAATCGGGTCGGGAATCGAATCGATCAGGCAGTACAGCAGGGCCTGCTGCTCCACCAAACGCTGCCCCACCTGAATGCGGGCCAGCAGCTCGCCGCTGTCGAACGGCTTTTTAATAAAATCATCCGCGCCGGCCGCAAAACCTTCCAGCACGTCCTCTTTGTCCGTCTTCGCCGTCAGCAGAATCATGTAGATGGGAATCGGCGAATCAATCGCCCGGATCTTCCGGCAGAGCTCAATCCCGCTCAGTCCCGGCATCATCCAGTCAATCAGCGCCAGCTTGGGCGGTTCATCCTGCTGAAGAATCTCCCAGGCCACGTCTCCGTTCTCGGCGGCCACCACATCATATCCGGCCTTCGCCAGCGTTTTCTTCAAAAGGGTTCGGGAGAACGCATTGTCCTCAGCAATCAGAATCTTCATCAATCGATCTCCAGGGAGCCGCACTCCGTTATACATCCCCTCAAAACAGCTCCATTTGGGACATAGTTACAAATCGGCCATGGGGGTTCAACCTTTTCAAAGCCGGGAACCCCAATAAAAAACGCCCCGGATACATCCGGGGCGCGAAACCGATTTTTCCAATCTATGGAATCCGATTACACATGATCGGTGATATCGACCACTTCCTTCACAGCCGGAACGCGCTCTTTCAGCAGCGTCTCAATGCCGTTCTTCATGGTCATGCGGGCACCGGGGCATCCTTTGCAGCCGCCTTCAAGTTCGATATACACAATGCCGTTGTTCACGTTGGTCACATTTCCGCCGCCGCCGTGCGACTGCAACGCCGGAGTAACTTCCTCGTCCATCACCACATTCACTGCATCTAAAATTTCCTGATCTGTCATCGTTCTTTCCTTTTCTCTAGATGAAATTGACTTACCGATGTGTAATCCCTACTACTTTCCCCCGACTTTAACAAGCACCGCGGAGCCATTTATGATCGAATACCTGCTGAATGTTCTCAAGGGGGCCCTTATGGGCGCCGCCAACGTCATTCCCGGGGTTTCCGGCGGCACCATGGCCCTGCTGACCGGCATCTTTGAAAAACTGATCAATGCCATTAAATCCTTTGACCTCACCGCCGTCAAACTGGCCTGCCGCTTTAAATTCAAAGAGCTGTTCGAGCACATCGACCTCAAATTCCTCTCCGCCATCGGTATCGGCGTGATCGCAAGCATCCTGACGGTCGCGCGGATTCTGGAATATCTTTTCGAGCACCATGCGCTCTACGTCTGGGCCTTTTTCTTCGGCCTGATTCTCGCCTCCGTCTATTTCGTCGGCAAAAAGATCACCCGGAAATCGCTCTCCGTATTCCTGCTGTTTGCGGTCGGCACCGCCATCGCCGTCGGCATAGCCTTTCTGGAACCCGCCGCGCAGAACGATTCGCTGCCCTATCTCCTGCTCTGCGGCGCCGTCGCCATGTGTTCGATGATTCTGCCCGGCCTGTCCGGCTCCTTCGTGCTGCTGCTGATGGGCAACTATGAGCTCGTCATGATTGACGCCGTGAACACCTTCAATCTCAAGGTCATCATTCCGATGGGCATCGGTTCCGTGCTCGGCCTGGCCGCCTTCGCCCGCATGCTCTCCTGGGTCTTCAGAAAATTCCACGACCAGACCATCGCCCTGCTCACCGGCTTTATCTTCGGCTCGCTGACCATTCTCTGGCCCTGGAAAGAAGCCATCATCAAAACCTTCCAGGACGGCGATGAGCTCAAAGAAAAAGTGGCCGGCTACACCTACAGCCTGCCCGATTTTTCAGACACCGGAACCTGGACCGCCCTGGGCATCATGCTCGTCGGAATCATCATTATCGCCGTGATCGAAACCACCGCCGGAAAAATCAAAACCGACTAGACCCCGGCAAAATGGCTCTCATCGTGCCGCTTCTGCGACCAGTGGTATTCCACCACTTTGAACAGCAGCCACGCGTCGCGCAGCGGCGCCACATGACTCCGCCGCTTCCGGTTGTAAATGGTTGAAATACGGACCGAATCAATCCGGATATGCCGCAGGGCCGTGTGGACCAGCACATCAAACTCGAAGGCAAACCGCGCCTCCGAACTCAGGATAAACGGAATGATATCCGACCGGTAGAAGCGGTAGCCGCACGGCGGGTCCGCCACATAGATTTTCACCAGGCGGTTCAGCACCCAGGCCATAAATCGGTTGGTCCACTGGCGAACCCGCGGCATGCCGGTGGTGTCCGACATCCGGTTGCCGATCAGGACCGGAATCCGGGTGCGCTGGTAGGCATCGAGAAAGTGCGGAATCTCCTTCGGGTCATGCTGGCCGTCTCCGTCCAGCACAATCACCGCATCACAACCGAAGGATTTGATCTCCTGAAAACCGAGGGTCAGCGATGCCCCTTTGCCCCGGTTATGCTCATTGCGGAGCACATGGGCGCCGGCCTCGCGGGCCAGCTGCGCGGTGTTGTCGGAGGAGCCGTCGTCCACCACCACCACGGACAGCGGATGCTGCTCCAGCGAGGTACGGACCACCTGCGCAATATGCGCAGCCTCGTTATAGGCGCAGATCAGCACGCAGAAAGTTTCTACCTTCTTTGCGCCGTCTCCCATGGATTGGAACTCCTTTTAGGCCTGCACCATCTTATCTGCACGGTACGAGGAACGTACCAGGGGACCGGAGGCCACGGCATCGAAACCGATTTCATACGCCGCGTCCTCAAAATCAACAAATTCCTTCGGCGTCACAAACCGCTTGGTCCGCGCGTGGTCCCGGGTCGGGGCCATGTACTGCCCGATCGTCAGCAAACGGATGCCATGATCATAAATATCCTGCAGGCACTCCATCACCTCTTCGTTGGTTTCGCCGAGGCCCAGCATGATGCCGGTTTTCACCTTGATCGAACCGTCGCCGTATTCCGACGCCATTTTAAGGATACTCAGCGAACGCTCATAGGTCGCCCCGGAACGGATGGACCGCTGCAGACGTTTCACCGTTTCCACATTGTGGTTGAACACAATCGGCCCCGCATCCAGCACTTTGTAGAGCGATTCCTTGCGTCCCCAGAAATCAGGCGTCAGCACTTCGACCGTAATGCCCGGTACGCGCTCTTTAACCGCCGTGATGGTCTGCGCAAAAATCTCGGCCCCGCCGTCGAGCACGTCATCGCGGGTAACCGAAGTAATCACCACATGCTTGAGGCTCATCTTTTCGACCGCATCCGCCACACGGCGCGGTTCATCCAGATCCAGCCCTACCGGCTTGCCGGTGGCAATCGAGCAGAAGCGGCAGTCGCGCGTGCAGATATTGCCGAGAATCATCACCGTGGCGGTACCGTGGTTCCAGCACTCATGACGGTTCGGGCACTTGGCGTCTTCGCAGACGGTATGCAGGCCGTTTTTCTTCAGGGCACTGTGGGTTTCAGAATATTCTTTATCCGTCTGAATCGGGCGGCGCATCCAGTCCGGAATGCGTGCCGGCCGTACAGGTTCAGTCATTTCACTCATATCATGTTCTCCGGTTCTCCCCCGAACCACCCCTCGCGTCAGGCAAAACAGCAGGAAACATAACACAGCATCCGGCAGGCAAAATAAAAAATGCCGAAAATGAACGCACCCGGCCCCGCCGCCGCGCCCGGATCCCGACGGCCGGCCTCAAAAAAAAACAGGCCGCAGCCCGTAATTTAGATTGAACTTAAGCGCTTCCACTCGGTATTCATTCGCCTGATCGCACCGAATGGGAATTCCCGTTCCTCCTGCGGGGGAAAATACCCGAATGAACATCAACCTGAATCTATCGATCAAACCGCAGCCGGACGACAGCACCTGCGGCCCGACCTGCCTGCACGCCGTCTATGAATATTACGGCGACGACGCCGATCTCGACACCCTCATCCGCGAAGTGCCCACCCTCGACGGAGGCGGAACGCTCGGCGTCATGCTCGCAAACCATGCCCTGGAGCGCGGCTACCAGTGCTCCATCTACACCTACAACCTCAAAATTTTCGATCCCACCTGGTTTCAGCCCGGGGTCGACCTTAAAGAGCGCCTCGAAAAGCGCTGCAAAGCGGTCTCGAGCAAAAAACAGAAAACCGCCATGAAGCACTATATCCGCTTCCTGGAACAGGGCGGCACGCTGCATTTCCAGGACCTGAACCGCTCCCTGCTGCGGCATTTTCTCAAACGCGAAATCCCGATTCTCACCGGTCTCAATTCTTCCTATCTCTACCGCACCAGCCGCGTCTACGGCGACGATATGGTGGAAGACGACCTGCGCGGCGAAGTCGTCGGCCAGTTTGTTGTCCTGTGCGGCTACAGCCAGGAAGCCCGGACCGTGCACGTTGCCGACCCCTATGCCGCCAACCCCTACTCCGGGGACCGGCTCTACGAAGCCGGCCTCGACCGCATCATCGGCTCCATCCTGCTCGGCGTCATGACCTACGATGCCAACTTCGTCATCATTGAACCCCGGACGAAAGACACCTG
>JBFJYX010000065.1:0-10933 GCA_041622415.1 Pontiella sp. | reverse complement strand
CTATCTCTTCTTTCACAAATACACGATTTCCGGCTGCGGTCGCGTGGGCATGTGGTTTCCGTGCGAACACTACTACGACAAATTCAACTATACCGAAGATCCGAAGTATGCGCCGCAGCAGGTGATCCTGAACCGCTGCGAAATTACCGGCAACACCTGGGGCGCCATGTGGCGCATGGTGGGCGGTGCGCATGTGATTCACAGCGTCTTTGATAATGAAAAACTTGATATGGGCTTGCTGAAGTGCGGCGTCGGGATGGAGGGCAGTACCTTCAAAACCGGCGTTGCGGAATATGATGATGTGAAGCAGTGGCCGGAAGATGTTCAGTTGCTTTGGTAGTTGGGCGGTAACGGGGATACTCCATGAAATATCGTGATATAAAGGTCGCCGGAACGCTCGTTGTGTTTCTCGCGATCATGAAGGGGGCGCAGGCTCAGCGAAGCTTTGTTCATCCGGGCATCTCGCATAAGCAGTCGGACCTGGAGCGTATGAGGCTGCAGGTTGAAGCCGGAAAAGAGCCCTGGCTGGCGACCTATGGATTGATGCAGCAAAGCGGCAAGGCCAGCTACGATTATCGAGTGCAGGGGAAGCCCGGCCAAACCTCGATGAAGGGCCACGGGGCGTTTATCAATGACGGCTTTGCCGCCTATTACAATGCGCTGATGTGGAACATTACCGGCGATGAGCGCCACGCGCAAAAGTGCGTCGAGATTTTCAAGGCCTGGTCGGACCTCAAGCGCATCGAGGATCAGTTTCCGCTGAACAACGGGCGCGGCCCCTGGAAAATGCTGGAGGGGGCGGAGATTATTCGAAGCACGTATGACGGCTGGGCGCAGGCGGATATTGAAAAATTCCAGGCGATGCTGGTTTATCCCGGATGGTCCGGTACGAAGGTGCCCGAAGAGGCGATTCGGAACAGGGACTGCACCTTTTACTGGAACATTTATCAGGGCGATCCCGCGCGGCATGGAAACCAGGGGCTGTTTGCTTATCGGTCACTCATGGCGATGGGGATTTTCTGTGATAATGAAATGATGTATGACCGTGCCCTGCGCTATTTGAAGGGACAGCCGCATCGGCCCGACGACCTGCCGTATCCTTCCGGGCCGCCGATCCTGTCGGAACGGCTCGGTTCCTCCAACGAATATTATGATGAGTATCGGCAGACGGGCCGCGACGACCGCATCGAGGATTACGGCTATAACGAAGTCATTGAACATTATATCTATGAAAACGGCCAGTGCCAGGAGAGCGCCCGCGACCAGGCGCATGCGCTCGGCGGCGTTTCGATTATTTCCGCAATGTGCGAGATGGCGTGGAATCAGGGCGACGATCTCTACGGCCATTTGGACAACCGCGTGTTAAAGGGTCTGGAGTTCTATTTCCGCTACAACCTGAGCTATGAGCACGCCTATCCGGACCAGCCGGCGCCCTGGGAGCCGACGGTGGAATCGGGCGAGTTCATCAAGCGCTCCGACCGCACAGGCCGCTGGACCTCCCTGAAGATTAACCCTTGGGTGGCGAGCAACTTTGATCGGCAGAGCCGCGGGCTGCACAATTTTAACGGGATCTATGAAATGAACCTCGGGCACTATAAATATCGCCTGGGGCTGCCCGCATCTGAAACCAAGTGGCTGGAGCGGGGTTTTCAGGTGATGACCGATAAAATGGGCGTGGAGGACGATGCGCACGCGGTCGACCATCCGGGCTGGGGCGGCATCAAATTCCGCCGGGTAAGCCCGGGGGATCCCATCCGCGGGTTCGATGCGGACGGTCTTCCGCTGTACGCGATGCATTCGATTCCCTGCGCGATTGAAGCGGAGCATTATGACTTTTTTCCAATCGATGGAAACGGCCGCACGTATTATGACACGACCGAAGGCAACCGGTATCAAACCTATCGCAGTGACGATATGGACATCGTCAAACTGCCGGACGACGGGCATGCGCTCTCGGAACTGATGGACGGCGAATGGCTGACCTATACCGTCTATGTTCCAAGGTCTGGAAACTATGATCTCCGCGTCCGCTATATGGCGCGGGAAGAAGGGCAGATCCGTTTTGGTTTTCAGGAACAGGCGGTTACGGAAGCCGTCACCCTGCCGGTTACCGATGAGTGGGAAACCTTCACCGTGGCCCGGGATGTTCCGCTGGAGCAGGGGGTTCAGCAGATGACGGTGACGATTCTTGGCCAAAATGCCGCGTATATTCTGGATCAGCTGATCATCGACGCGGCGCAAACGGTCGAGGAACCGGTGGTTGCCGCTGTGCAGCCGGAAGCTGCCGTGACGAACCGGCGTTCGGAAACAGCTGAACCCGTTATCGGGGATGTTGAAGCGGAACAGGAAGCGCCCTCGAATCAGCGGCTTGTGCTGATCATCGGGGGAGTCGGGGTTGCTCTGGTTGTTTTGGGGGTGATGGCCCGCGTACGCCGCCGCAGGAAATAGATCCCGAAAGCGCGGTTTCCTTATCCTTCGCAGGATATCGGCATGACCATGTTCCAGCCCCTGCGATGCACAGCATCAGTCTTTACACCTCGGCGGCAACCAGCCCATGCGCCGTGAGCACCGCAGCGGGGCGGAGGCTAACCGTGTAATCGCTGAACTGCTGGTTCTGCATTTTTCACAGGATATAACGGGACAATCTGTAACCAGCTTTCGGCTGAGCAGTCGGCGACTGCGCAGGGCGTTCCCGCTATCGGTCCGGGCGGCCACCGCCCAGGTGCGCCGGCTTAAAGAGATGGATCAATTGCTGCGCGCGCAGTAGGATGCTGGCGATGGAGGCATGTCAACGGGGGGTGGAACTGTGGTGCACCGAATTGGCCGATGCCGAATGGAATACGTTTTCCCAAAGCGGAATGGATGGTTGGTGTATGAAATGGTTATTCAGGGTTCAGTTTTTTGGTCTGATCGGCTTGCTGGCCGGGGCGGCTGCGGCTGCAGAGGTTGTCGTTGAACCGCCGGGTGCCTGCACCCGCAAAACCGGTTTTGTTATTTCGGAAATCATGTATCGGCCGGCGACGACCAAGGCGCTGGAATTTGTGGAGATTTATAATTCCAACCCGTTTGAAGAGGAGATCGGCGGCTATCGCCTGGATGGCGAAATCGAATTTACCTTTCCCGACGGCACGATGCTCGACGGACTTTCTTATCTGGTGGTGGCCAAAGACGCCGCCGCCTTCCAGCAGGCGTATGCCCTGTCGGGCGTGCAGGTTTTTGAATATGGCGACGCGGACGGCGGTAATTCGCTGGGGAGTTCCGGCAACCTGCGGTTGATCAACAGTTGTGACGGGACCGTGCTGGAAATTGAGTACGACAACGAGGCGCCCTGGCCCGTGGCGGCGGACGGTGCCGGACATTCGCTGGTTCTGGCGCGCCCGTCCTATGGTGAAAATGATCCGCAGGCGTGGGAGGCGAGCGATCAGTTCGGCGGCTCGCCGGGCACGGGCGAGACCTATGGCGACGTGGCGCTGCGCCACGTGGTGATCAACGAAATCCTTGCGCATACCGACGACCCGCAGCTGGATACGATTGAGCTTTACAACCATTCCAATGCAAGCGTGGATCTGTCCGGCTGCACGCTGTCCGACGACGCCGCGACGAACAAGTTCATCATTCCCGACGGGACCATCCTCGCGGCTCGCGGTTTTGTGATTTGTGATCAGGTCGAACTGGGTTTCTCGCTGGATTCGCGCGGGGAAACGATCTATTTCCGCAACGCTGCGGGCACCCGTATGCTGGATGCCGTGCAGTTTGACGGACAGGAAAACGGTGTGTCCATCGGGCGATTCCCGGACGGCGGCGCGCAGTTCCACCGCCTGGCCGCCCTGACCCTGGGCAGCGCCAACGGCGCCCGGCGGATCGACGATGTGGTGATCAACGAAATTATGTATGACCCGATTTCCGGCGACAATGACGATGAGTATGTGGAGTTGTACAACCGCGGGGCGGGCATGGTCGATCTGAGCGGCTGGCGGCTCAAGGGCGGCATCAGCTTTACCTTCCCGGACGGGGCCTCTATTCCGTCGGACGGCTACGTGGTGGTCGGTCGCGATGCGCTTCGCCTGCAGACCAATTATGCGCAGTTGAACGCTTTGAATACATTTGGCGACTACAGCGGCAAACTGGGCAACAGCGGTGACCGGGTGAAGCTGGACAAGCCGGATACCGTAGTCGACTACACCGATCCGGCGGCTCCCGTCACTAACGAAATTCATATTGTCGTCGATGACATCACCTATGAAACGGGCGGGCAGTGGCCGGTCTGGGCCAAGGGCGGGGGCAGCAGCCTGGAGCGGGTCGATGCCCGGGAAAACCCGCGGCGGCCGACCGCCTGGGCGGACAGCGATGAAACCGGTAAAGCGGACTGGACCGATATTTCGGTTACCGGACGGCTGGAGCTGGGATCCCGCGGGGCCAGCCGAATCGAGGGCGGCCTGCAGGGCGCGGGCGAGTGTTTGCTGGACAATGTTCAGGTCGTTTCTGACAGCGTCAACTATGTCAATAACCCGACGTTCAATTCGGACCTCAGCGACTGGGTCATGCGCGGTTCGTTCGAGCGTTCCTCGCTGGATGCCAACGGCTACGGAGGCACCTCCTGCCTGCGCATCCGCGCAAGCACACGCTGCGATACCGGCGCGAACCAGATCAGCGGCGCTTTGTCTTCATCGGTGGCGGACGGCAGTACGGCCACCATCAGCGCCAAAGCGAAATGGCAGAAAGGCTATCCGTGGCTTTATCTGCGGCTTCACGGCAACTATCTGGAAGCCCCGGTGCGTCTCGATATTCCGGCCAACCTGGGAACCCCCGGCCTTGTGAACAGCCGGGCCGCGGCGAATGCGGCTCCGTCGATTGATGAGGTGGTACATGCCCCGGCGGTGCCCGCCGCCGGTGAAGATGTGGTGGTCACCGTTCGCGCCGAAGACCCCGACGGGCTGGCCTCGCTTTCGGTCTACTATCGCCTGGATCCCGCAGCGGCGTACGTCGAAGTGCCCATGAATGATACGGGAACGCTGGGCGATGCGGTGGCGGGAGACGGCCTTTTCAGCGGCACCATTCCCGGGCAGCCGGCCGATACTCTGGTGGCCTTTCTGGTTGCCGCCACCGATTCCGCCGGGTCGGATTACCGCGTCTTTCCCGGTAACACGCCGGACAACCATGCCCGTATGCGGGAATGCCTCGTGCGCTTCGGCGATGCAACGCGCGCCAGCAGCTTCGGGACCTACCGCATGTGGTTTACTTCCGCCGCCGCCACCGATTGGGAGACGCGCCTGGTGCTGAGCAACGAGCCGGTGGAGGGAACCTTTGTCTACAACGACAACCGCGTGATTTATAATTTCGGCGCCCATTATGCCGGCAGCCCGTATCATCAGAGTTGGGATGCGATCACGAACGACTGCCATTACAGTATGGATATGCCGCTGGATGATAAGCTGCTGGGAACGGATAATTTCAATAAGCTGCATGGCCCCGGGAATAATCCGTTCCAGGACCAGACCATGACCCGCGAGCAGGCGGGCTTCTGGGTCGCACGGAAGCTGAAGCTGCCCTGGCTCTACCGACGCTATGTGAATGTCTATGTCAACGGCGTGGCCCGCAGGGCCGGCTGGCTGATGGAGGATACGCAGGTGCCGGGCAGTGAGTTTGTTGAGCAGTATTGGCCGGACGATGCCGACGGCACGCTGCATAAAGCCAATTTCTGGTGGGAATATTCCAATCTCGCAACGTCGGACGGGGAGCTGAATAAACAGAAGCAGCCGGGCACTGAGCTGCTGCCGTATTACAATGCGGAAGGAAACCTGCACGCCCCGCGCTATCGCTGGACCTGGGGACCGCGCAGCTATGGCGACACCGGCGGGAACGACTTTTCCGCGGTGTTGAGTTTAATCGAGGCGGCGAACTCCGGTGCCGATATAACCGCGCGCATGCTGGCCGAGGCGGATATGGAGGAGTGGATGCGGGTCTGGGCGCTGCGCAAAGCGGTGGGCGATCTTGACCATTTCGGATGTCATATCGCGCAGAACATGTACATGTATAAGCCGACCGAAGGACGGTGGGCCCTGATGATCTGGGATATGAATCATCTGCTGGGTAATAATTTATCCTTCGGTCCCGGCCGCGGGCTTTTTCCGGACGTCAGCGACTACGGGGATGACACGACCCTGACCGCCGTCTATGAAAATCCGGCTTTCCGCCGCATGTCGCTGCGCGCCTATAAGGAAATTGCGAGCGGGCCTTTTGCCGGGCCGGAAATTGATCAGTGGCTCGATGTCCGTTATCAGGCGTTTGTCGCCGACGGCCTGGCCACCGGTTCTGAGATGTCGCCCGATGCCGTGTTCAGCTATTCCGAATCGCGCTCGGATGCCTATGACGGCGGCGGGACCGCTTCCTTCTCCGGCTCGATCAAGGATTGGCTGACTGAAGCGAGCACCGGCATTCTGGCCCGCGTGGCGCAGGAAGATACGGCGGCATTCGCGCTGACGAGTCCGGCCGCGGTTACAACCGGCAGCAACCTGGTGACCATCACGGGAACGGCGCCGGTGGAGCTCGCCGCATTGACCGTCAACGGCATCGAGTATCCCGTCACCTGGACTTCGGTCAGGGAGTGGTCGCTGGATGTGGTGGCGGACGCCTCGTCCGCGGCCTTTGAATTGCAGGGGCTGGATGTGTACGGCGTTCCAGTGGCTGGAACATCGGCCACCGTTTCGGTCACGGTTACGGAAACCGTGGATGCGCCGGAAGACGCCCTGGTCATCAATGAAATCCTGTATAACCCCACGGTGCCGGGCGGGGAATTTGTGGAGCTCTTCAACCGCTCCGCCGACACGGCGTTTGACCTGACCGGCTGGCGGCTCAACGGGTTGGGCTATACCTTTCCCGCGACCGTCATCGAACCCGGCGGTTATCTCGTGCTGGACGATTTTGACGGCACGCTCGATCTGGATGGCGAGACGCTGACGCTCTACCGCCCCGTCGGAACCAACGGCGCGGAAGTGGTGGTGGACCAGGTGCGCTACGAAACCGTGACGCCATGGCCGGCCACGCCCGCCGGGACTTCGCTCCAGCTGATGGATGCCGCGCAGGACAACCGCCGCGCGGCTCTCTGGGCGGCGGCCGATGGATCCGCCACGCCGCCCGCGGGCGAAACGCTGATTGACTGGGGCGCGACCTGGAAATATATCCAGGGGCAGGACCTGGACGGAACCGGCTGGCAGACGACCGGATACAGCGATTCGGCCTGGCCTTCCGGGCCCGCCGCATTCGGCGAAGAAAGTGCAGGGTTGCCGCATCCGATTCAGACCCCGCTGACGCTGGGAACCATCACGTACTATTTCCGCAAGACCATTACCTTCAGCGGCACCGCCGGCGCTTCGCTCATGTTGACGACCATGGTCGATGACGGCCTCGTGGTTTACCTCGATGGCGAGGAAATACACCGCGTACGCATGCCGACCGGCACACCGACCTATACGACCCGGACCACATCCTATGTCAATAATGCGACGGAAGAGGGGCCGGTGAAGATTGATGTCAACCTGCAGCCGGGCACCCATGTGATTGCCGTGGAGCTGCACCAGACGACCGCCTCCAGCAGTGATGTGGTGTTTGATATGACCGTTGCGACCGACTATTCGGCCCTCTCTTCAGAGGTTGCGACGCCGGGCGCAGCCAACAATGTCAGCTATTCGAATGCCGGCATTCCCGCGCTCTGGCTCAACGAGGTGCTGCCTTCGCCGGTCAGCGGCGCCCCCTGGGTGGAGCTCTATAACGCCGGGGCTTCGTCCCTCAGCCTGGACGGGTTTGCCCTGAGCGACGACTACGAGAATCCCGCCAAATGGCCGCTGTCCGCCGGCACCACGATCCTGCCGGGCCAGTTCCTGCAGGTCGAACTGGGCGCCGGCGCCCTGACCAACGGAAGTGTCCTGCTGTCGCGCGACCTCGAAATGATCGACTATCTCAACTATGGAACGCCGGCCCTGAATTGGAGTTACGGCGATTTCCCCGATGGAAACCCGTGCGCCCGCATCGCCATGTACGAAGCGACGCCCGGCGCGGCGAATACCAACCAGTCGCCGCCCCTGAATGCCTTTATCAATGAGTGGATGGCCGACAACGAGACCACGCTGGCGGATGCCATGGACGGGCAGTACGATGACTGGTTTGAAATCTACAACCCCGGCGATGATCCCGTCGATCTGGGCGGATTTTTCCTGACCGACGATCTCGCCGATCCGTATCAGTTTGAAATTCCAGTGACGGGAACCACCACCGTTCCCGCCCGCGGCCACCTGCTGGTCTGGGCCGATAACGATGCCGTACAAAACGCGGCCGATACCGCCGCGCTGCACGTTAATTTTGCGCTGTCGAAAAACGGGGAAACCATCGCCCTGGTGGCCTCCGACGGAAGTATTATTGACAGCGTGACCTTCGGATCGCAGGCGACGGATCAAAGCGAAGGGCGTATGCCCGACGGAGGCGAGACGATTGCGGCCATGAATTCGACGCCCGGGGCGGCGAATGAAGTCAGCAATACGGCGCCCGCGTTAAATGCCATCGCCGACCTGCAGCTCTATCCCGGCGAAACCGTCACCTTCACCGCCGTGGCAACCGATGCCGAAGGTGCGTTCCAAACCCTGGAATTTTCGCTCGACCCCGGGGCCCCCGCCAACGCCACCATCACGCCGGGCGGCACGTTCTCCTGGACCGTCCCGGCCGCAACGGCGCCCTCGGCGTGGCCGACGACCCTGCGCGTGACGGATAATGGCGTTCCGGCGCTGGACGATACGGCCACCTTTACCCTCTACGTCAACGCGCTGCCGCGGTTTGACCACAGTCCTGCGCTGACCGGGCAGGGACTGGTCCTGGGGATTGAAACCCTTTCCGGGCACAGCTATTCGCTTACCTACAAGGATTCGCTGTCGGATACGCATTGGCTTCCGCTCGGTGAAGCCGAAGCCGGAACCGGCGCCCCGCTGGAATGGGAAGTTTCGACCACCAATGCGCCGAAACGCTATTACCGGTTATCGGTGGAATAACTTGCGGTCATCCGGACACCCTATGCTTTCAGGCGCTTGGCGCGGTTGTTTTAATGTAAAACGGGTGTCCATATATTGAATTGAGAATAAGGAGCTAAGGATGAAAATTTTAAGTTTGATAACCGGGCGGGTGGCACTGGCGATTTTGCTGATGCTGTTCATTTCCACTTCAGCACGTGCGCTGGTGCATCCGGGCGGGTGGCTGACCGCGGATGAACTTTCGACGATCAGAGAAAACGTCGCCGCACAGGAAGAACCCTGGCATGGCGCATGGCTTGCGCTGAAAGACTCCGGTGCCGGCACGGACTATAAAACCAAAGTGGAAAAGACTAGCCGGGGCGTCTCTGATTTTCAGCGTGATGCGCATGCCGCGTATACACTGACCATGAAATGGGTCGCCTCCGGTGAGCAGGACTACGCAACGGCGGCAATCCGGATCATTGATGACTGGGTCCGCACGGTGGAGCGCTTTGATCATTCGCAAACCTCCCTGCGAAACGGCATTGCCGGCAATAAAATGGCCCAGGCGGCTGAAATTCTGGCGCATGGTTTTAATGGAGAAGCCGGTTGGTCTGCACTGCGCATCGTGAAGGCTCAAGCCTGGTTTAAAAAGGTCGTATACCCCTATACGAGCACAGGCAAAATGCGTTCGACCAACTGGGGAACATCCGCATTGGCCGGCTGCATGTCGATGGCGATTTTCTGCGATGACCAGGCGATGTTTGACCATGCCTGCGATGCCTACAGGTACGGGTTTAAAAATACTACGGATGGGTATTGCGCGGTGACGGACTACATTATCAATGCGGCCGGTCAGGCGTACGAAAGCGGACGGGACCAGATCCATACCCAGGGCGGGATCGCTCATCTCGTTGAGACGGCCATGACCGCCTGGAACCAGGGCGTTGACCTGGTAAGCTTTGCGGACTATCGACTGGTCGCCGGTCTGGAATATACCGCGAAATACAACGTGGGCCATGACGATGTTCCCTGGACTTCTGATATTCCGAATCCGGGAAATCTAACGGTCTATTGGCCGGACGGCATCAGTGAAGACGGCCGCGGTAAATGGTCGCCGATCTATATGCAGGCCGCCGCGCTTTTCGAGCGGGCCGGACAGGAATATCCCTACATCAAAGAGGTGATCGCTTCTCCGACCTATTCAAAGCCCGAAACACACAATTCGGATCACCCGGGACTGGGCAGCCTGTGCTTCGTCATTGAGTGCCATTAAGGCCGGCTGAGCGCGTCGTGAAAAAATGAAGAATGCAGAGCAGAGGGAAAAAATGAAACTGAAGGATGAAATGCGGATACTGGTTGCGGGCGGATGCCTGTTCGGTACGGCGCTCCATGCGTTTAGTGCAGAAAAATCCTATGTGCCGCCTGCGCCGCGGCTGCAGGTGGATATCGGGGAAGGGAGTCCTGATCTGCAGTGGTGGCGCGATGCGCAGGCCACGAAGGAAGAGCGCATCGGCTGGTGGCGCGATGCACGCTTCGGCATGTTCATTCACTGGGGCGCCTATTCAAACATTGGCAGTGAATGGAAGGGGAAATTCTATCCCGGCTATGGAGAGCATATCCAGCGGATGGCGAAGATCCCCTGCGCGGACTATCGCCGCGAAGTGGTCGGCAGCTTTAATCCGGAACAGTTTGATGCCGATGCATGGGTGCGCGCGGCTCACGCGGCGGGTATGCGCTACCTGATTATTACGGCCAAGCATCACGACGGATTTGCCATGTATGACTCGAAGGCCAGTGACTACAACATTGTGGATGCCGCTCCCTATGGAAAAGATCCCATGAAGGCGCTCAAGGCTGCCTGTGTTAAGTATGGTCTCAAGTTCGGCTTTTACTATTCGCATGCATTTGACTGGGGTGAGGAAAACGGCGCAGGCAAT
>JBFJYX010000064.1:0-11015 GCA_041622415.1 Pontiella sp. | reverse complement strand
TGAACCGCACGGTGAACCACGAACTGACCATCAAGCTGTGTGTGCTGCTGAATGATCATATGGACATACCCGGCGAGCGGATTTATGTGACGTTCCAATCGTTGGAACGCGACCACTGGGGCTGCAACGGTTCAACCTTCGGTTAAGGGAACGGACTGCAGGACGGTGTAGGCCGCGCCGGTCGGTTTCAGTTCGCTTTTAATGATTTCAACGGAGCGGATGGTGCCGTGGCCGAAGGGCTGGTGCCTGCATTTTTCCAATGATTGGAAAAGCGCCTCCGATTGGTTCAGCGATTTAAACCGGCCCAGCGTCAGGTGCGGCCGGAACGCTTTGTTGTCAAAGCGGACTTCCGCCTGTTCCAGTGCGGCGACGACGTGCTGCTGAAGCCGCATCAGTTCGGCGTTTTCCCTGATGCCGGCCCAGACCACGCCCGGCCGCAGGCGCGGGCCGAATACGCCGGTGCCGACGGCCGTAATTCCAAAGGGTTCCAGGGATTGGAAACCGGTACGCAGTGCTGTTTCCAACGGTTGGAACTTTCCGGTATTCACCTGGCCGAGAAAGGCGAGGGTGAGATGCAGGTTTTCGGGTTTTACCCACCGCACATCAGCGCCGGATGCTTTGAGATCGCGGATCAGTTCGGCGAGGTGGTTTCGAATGTCGTCTCCGATGTTCAGGGCAATGAATGCGCGCACAGTTTGCATTTGAAAACCTTTCCGGGGTAAAGCACTATGCTAACCGACATGGTTGAAATTATCAAAGGCGATATCACCTCAATGCGTGTGGATGCCATTGTGAACGCCGCCAATCAGACGCTGCTCGGCGGCGGTGGCGTGGACGGGGCCATCCACCGGGCCGCGGGGCCGCGCCTCAAGGCCGAGTGCGCAATGGCAGGGGGCTGCCCGACCGGTTCGGCCAAGCTGACCGACGCGTATGACCTGCCGGCGCGGTTTGTGATTCATGCGGTGGGCCCGGTCTGGCACGGCGGTGACCGGGGAGAGGATGAGCTGCTGGCATCCTGTTACAGGACCTGCTTTAAGCTGGCCGAAGAGCACCGCATTGATTCCATCGCCTTTCCCTGCATCAGTACCGGCGTTTACCGCTTTCCGTTTGAGCGGGCGTGCGGGATTGCGCTGAGCGAGATTTTCCGCGCCCAGGATGAGGGCAGCCGGGTGCGGGAGGTATATTGCGTCTGCTTTTCGGACGAGGATTTCAACATCTACCGGCGCGTGCTAAGCACCTTCGGGTAGCAGCTCGTCAATTTCGCCCGACTTGATCATCGGTTCGAGTTTTCGCCAGCCGCCGATGTGCCGCTCTCCGATAAAGATCTGGGGAACAAAGTCCACGGGGCCGCCGCAGCGGCGGTACATTTCGCGGGTGTTTTCCGAGTCCGTAAAGGCATCGGCTTCCGCATCGTATTCGACGGCATAGGCGGTAAAGGTGACCCCGCGTTTATGCAGGAAATCGATGGCTTCGGTGCAGAGGCCGCAGACTTTGGCGTAGTAGATATGAACATCCATAATCAGAATTTCCAGAACAGGCCGACGTTCACGGAGACCCCGTCGAAATACCGGCCTTCGAGGTCGAGGTAGCGCAGTTCGGCCAGCGCGCCGATTTTGGTGAGGGTCAGCTCGCAGCCGACCTGGCCGAAATAGCCGGACACATCGTCGTGCACATCGGAATTGAGGATATAGTAGCCGGCGCCGACGCCGATGTAGGGAGTGAATATGCCGGGCAGTCCTACGTTCAGCGACGTTTCGAGCGGGATCATTTCCATTTCCGGAGTGTCGGTTTCCAGATAGCCGGCGCGTCCGTCGACATAGACCATGTCGAGCAGCGATTTGCTGGCGCGGAGTCCGGCACCGTAGGCTGTTTGGTCCTGATCCCAGTAGGTTCCGTAGGCGGTGAGCGTGGTTTTTCCCAGGGCGTAGGTGTTCAGGGTTCCGAGTGCCAGAGCCGCCAGTGCTCCGAATACGACTTTCTTCATGTCTGCATCCTCCGTTGATTGACCGCGTAACGCTAGCCCAGGGCCGGGCCATGGGCAAGTGCGCGCTGACTAAAGGTTGAGGGCTGAAAGGTCGAGCCGCCCGTCTTTGACCGGCGGGCACCAGAAATAGTTTCCGGTGATCGGCTTTGAAAAGTTGAAGAGGGCGTCGGTGATGCCGTCTTCCTCGCCGGCCATGCGCGCGAGTTGAGCCTCGAAGGCATAAAAACTGCGGCCGAACGCCACAAAGTTGAGCCCCTCGGAGCAGGCGTCGGCCCAGGGCATTGAGCGTCGCAGCACGGTGGCTTCGGGTTCGAAACTTTCCTGCTCGGTGCGTTTGGTGTGGGCCGAGGGCGGGGCATCTTCGATTTCCTCATTGTCGGAGAGGCGGCGGCCGATGGTGTGGTCCTGTTCTTCCTGGGGGAGGGACTGGAAAACGCTGAGGTTGTGGGCCCAGGTCTGCACGGCGACATAGCTGGAGCCGTCGAGGCCCGGCCCGGCGCCGTGGACGAAGGCGGCTTCCTGCGCTTCTTCCCCTTCAGGGTTTTCGGTGCCGTCTTCATAGCCGGAGAGGTCGCGCCCGTCGGCATGGCGGAAGGCATCGACCACGTTCACGCAGTCGAAAGATGCCGCGAGCAGGGTCCGGATATGGCGGCTGCGGTTGATCACGTCCCCTTTTTCAGGGCCGCGGAGCCAGCACCAGAGGGCGGCGGGGGTGGAGGGGATTTCCACGCGCGCGGCTTCGTAGACGGGAAACGTTCCAAGGTCCGGAAGGTCGGCGCCGAGTGCCCGTACCAGGCTGCGCCCGAGGCCGGCCACGAGGGCGGAACCGTCGGCTTCGGCTGCGAGCCGGCGCAGGGTTTCGGCGGGTTGCGCCCCGGGTTTCAATGAAAAGGTGAGGTAGCGGGCGTGTGCGGGAATTTCTTCAATAATGCCGGTTTGATGCGTATTCATAGGTTCTCCTGAAAAATCGCGCCCATCATTAACAGGAGCTCCGCACTCGGCGATGGAAAATAAGAAAAAAGAGGCGGGGCGGGTTTTGCAAAAAGGAAACCGCCGGCCGGGCCTCTTTTTGCGGGTTTGGCGGCGTTTAGCCTTTATTTTTGATGGCTTTAAATGGAGTATTCAGGCGTTTTAGGCAATTTCAGAGAGGAAGTACGCATGGCAGGGAAGCACAAGGGACTCGGGCGGGGGCTCGATGTACTGATTAAAGACGGAACGACCGCCAAGAAAAAGGCGGTGACCAGAAAGGCCCCGGCTGTTAAAGCGGAGGTTGCGGCGGTGCCGGAAAAGGGCGGCGTGCGCGAGGTTCCCGTGTCGAAAGTGGTGGCCAGTCCGTGGCAGCCGCGGTCGACTTTCGATTCCGATGCACTGACAGAACTGGTGGAATCCGTGAAGGTTCACGGGGTGCTGCAGCCGCTGCTCGTGCGCGAAATCGGCTCCAAGTTTGAACTGATTGCCGGCGAGCGCCGCCTGCGTGCATCGCAGGCCGCCCTGCTGAAAACGGTTCCGATCATTGTGATTGAGGCGTCCGATGAAAAGGCCCTTGAGCTGGCACTGATTGAAAACCTGCAGCGCGAAGACCTGAACCCGATTGAAGAGGCGGAGGGCTATGCCCTGCTGCAGAAAAGATTCAACCTGACGCAGGAGCAGGTGGCCGGACAGGTGGGCAAGGCCCGGGCATCGGTGGCCAATGCGCTGCGCCTGCTGGAACTGCCGGACAGCATTCGGAAGTATGTTGCCGAGGGGCTGCTTTCGGTCGGCCATGCCAAGGTGCTGCTTTCGCTGGAGTCGGAAAAGAGCCAGGCAACCCTGGCCCGCAAAGCCATCAAGGACGGTCTGTCGGTCCGGAACCTGGAAAAGCTGGTGAAGAAACTGACGATGCCGCCGAAAAAGCCGCGGGCTGAAAAGTCGGACCTTCCGGGCGATTATCTCCAGACGCTGACGGATGAGCTGCATCAGTTCCTGGGCACGAGTATCCGCATTACGCCTTCCAAAACCCTGGCCAACGGCAAGAAAGTGAAAGGGTCGCTCGAAATCGATTATCACGATAATGAAGAGCTTGATCGTTTGCTTAGCCTGATCGGCTATGTTAGTGACCTTTAGATATGACCGATCAAAAAGCTAACCGCGAGGAGATGGCGAAGGAGTATGACGCCATCAACAACCGACTGTTCCTGCTGCAGATTGTTGCGCTGACGCTGTTGCTGGCCGCTTATCAGTTTTCCGGCGCATCCGCCGCGCTGGCCAACGGCCTGACCGCCCGTTTCGGGGATAAGCTGTGGTATGTCACGAACCTGGTCTACACCGTGATTTCCGTTTTCGGTTTTGCGGCGTTCATGATGCCGTTCTCCTATTACAGCGGCTACGTGCTGGAGCATCATTACGGACTTTCGAAAGAGAGTGTGGGGGAATGGCTGGCGGACTTTTTTAAGTCGCTGATGATCGATCTGGTGCTGGCGGGGATTCTGTTTTCAGTGGTGTATGCGCTGCTGCGGCTGATTCCGACCTGGTGGTGGCTGGCCGCCTCGGTGTTTTATATTCTGTTTGCCGTGGTGCTTTCAACTATTGCGCCGGTGGTGATCATGCCGCTGTTTCATAAATTTGAACCCCTGGAAGAGGGGGAGCTGACGGACGCAGTCCGCACCATGATGCAGAAAGCGGGCATTCATGTGGTCGGCGTCTATAAGTGGGGGCTTGAAGAAAAGACCACCACGGCCAATGCCGCATTTGCCGGGTTCGGAAAAACCAAGCGCATCATTCTCGGCGACACGCTGCTGTCGGGCTATTCCAAAGAGGAAATCCTCTCCATTCTGGCGCACGAAATCGGCCACTATAAAAACAGGGATACCCTGCGGCTGATGATCACCAGTTCGGTGCTGGCGCTGGCGGGTTTCTTTGTGGCCAATTACTGCCTGATCGGGCTGACCGGGCTGTTTAATCTCGGCGAGATTTACAACATTGCCGCAGCCCCGGTGTTCATCTTCAGCCTGTTTATCTTTTCGCTGATTTCGATGCCCTTTGCGAACCTGCATTCGCGCCGGCGGGAGTTTGCCGCCGATGCGTATGCGGTGCGAGAAATGGGGGCGCCCGACGCCCTGGTTTCCGCCCTTGAAAAACTGGCCGACCAGAATCTTTCCAACAAAGAACCGGCTGCCTGGATTGAGTTTCTGCTGCACAGCCATCCTTCGATGACGCGAAGGATCGAGCGGGCCCGCAACGCCTGAGCCGGTCGTGACCCGACCTATGGAAAAGACATCCCAGCATGATCGCAGGAAACACGCTGAGGCCGGTTTTTTCTCGCGAGAAGCGGTGGGCAGCGTCCCCTGGGTAATCCTGGGGAAGGCTGTCCTGTTTTTTGTCTACTTCGGCATCAGCATGCTCACCGTCAACGGCCTGGGCAAAGAGCAGTACGGCATCTACAGCCTGATGACCAACATTTCCGCCTATATGGTGGTGCTCTGCAGCCTGGGGCTGGGGGCGGCGCTGATGCGCTATGTGCCCGAACTGACCGCGCGTAAAAACCGGCGGGGCCTGCTGTTCCTGATGTGGAAATCCGCGGTGCTGCAGCTGGCGGCGGTGGTCGGGGTGAGCGCGGTGCTGCTCTATTTCAGCGGGCCGCTGCAGCAGCTGTTCCAGGCCGGGCATGTGGAACACTTCCGCTTTTACCTCATGCTCGCCTGCGGACTCGCGCTGCTGCTGCTGCTGAAGGATTTTGTCGGGACCGTCTTCACGTCGATTTATAAAACACGGACGGCGGCCATTCTTTCGGTTGTCTACGGCAGTGTCTGGCTGCTGATGCTTTACGTCTGGCTGTATTATAAACCGGCGATCGGCTCGGTCTTTTTTGTGCAGATGCTGTCGATCGGGCTGATCTACAGCCTCGGGGCCGTGCTGCTTTTTAAATATGTCTACGGCCTCACCTGGACCAATAACGAATTCGGCATCGGCAAAAAGCGCACGCTGGCTTTTTCCGCCACGGTTATGCTCAGCACGCTGCTGCGCATGGTCATGTTTAAATATTCCGAGATCTTCTTTGTTGCGGCGGTGATGGGGGCCACTGCCGCGGGCGTCTATGATCTGGGCTATACGCTGCCGTATACGGTCATCACCTTTATTCCGCTGGCGCTGCTGCCGGTCTTTACCTCCGCCTTTGCGGAGGCCTTTGTACGGGATCCCGGCTGCCTCGGCCGCCTGATCCGCTCGTATTATAAAGTGCTCATGCTGGCGTCGATGCCGATCGGGATTCTCGGCGCGTTTTTTGCGCCGGATGCCTATCGCATTCTGTACCGCGGACAGATGGAAGAGGCGGGGCACCTGGCTTCGGCGTTCTGTATGGTGCTGCTGCTGCCCCTCATCTCCATGCCGCTCTCCGCGGCGATCAAGGCCAAGGAAAAGGTGCTGCAGATGGTGCCGATGCTGATCCTGCAGCTTGTGGTAAACCTCTACCTCGACTGGCTGTTCATTGTGTATTTCAAGCTGGGTACGTGGGGCGGCATCTATGCCGTGGCGGGAACCTTTTTGCTGACGATTCCGTTCCGGCTGGCGGTGATCCAGAAGGTGCTCGGCGGCATCTATTTTCCGGCCGGCTTTTTCTTCCGCATCGGCAGCGTGCTGGCCGTTTTATCGTTCCTGCTGAAGCAGCTCACCGAAGCGGTTGGGCTGTTCCATGTGTTTACCTATCAGTGGATCAATATCGGGCTGCTGTTCGCTACAGGCGGCCTGTTCCTGGTGCTGTTTGTGCTCTGCATCCGCTACCTGGGGCTCATCCGCCGCGAAGACGTGGAAGAGTTCCAGGCCCTGGATATTCGCAAACTGAACCGGGTCATCCGCCTGCTGGTAAAATAACGCCGCCGGCGCTCAGGCATAAAAGGCTGTGATGACTTCCCAGGCCTCTTCCGCTTTGTCGCAGAAGGTGATGATGTCGAGATCCGAGGGGCTGATCAGGCCGCACTCGGCCAGGTATTCCCAGTTGACCAGTTTTTTCCAGTGTTCGGCATCAAAGAGGATCACCGGCATGGGATCGATTTTGCGGGTCTGGATCAGCGTGAGCGCCTCGAACAGTTCATCAAAGGTGCCGAACCCGCCGGGGAAAATCACCACGGCTTTTGCGCGCTGCAGGAAGTGCATTTTGCGCATGTGGAAATAGTGGAACTCAAAGTTCAGCTCCGGGGTGACGTATGCATTCGCCTCCTGCTCGAACGGCAGCTGGATATTCAGCGAGACCGATTTGCAGCCGGCTTCCGAGGCTCCGCGGTTGCCCGCTTCCATAATGCCGCCGCCCCCGCCGGTAATGGTCACATATTCGCATTCGTGGTTGGTCTGGCAGGTGGTGCTGATCAGGTGCGACAGTTTCCGGGCTTCTTCATAGTAGGGCACCAGCGCCGCCAGCTTTTCGTTTTTGCATGCCCCGGCTTTTTCCGGCGAAGGAATCCGGGCACTGCCGAACAGGACGATGGTCGATTTAACGCCCTGCTCCTGCATCGTGACTTCCGGGTGCAGGTATTCAAGCTGAAGCCGCACGGGGCGGCAGTAGGGTGAGTTCAGGAAAGAGATGTTTTCATAGGCTTTCGGGGGGGCGATCATAGTTATTCTCCTTTGAGCAAAATTTAAACCACGAAGACTCGAAGATCACGAAGTAACGCACGAGGGGCTAACCTTCTCTTTGAGTTCTTTGTGCCTTTGTGGTTAATCATGATTTAAATCAAGTTGTGGGGCTTCACGGACTGCCGGGTCCACGTCAAAGAAATCGTGGGGTTTAAAGTCGAAGCCGCCGGCAATCAGGTTGCTGGGAAAGGCTTCGCACTTGTTCCGGTAGTCGCGAACATTTCCATTATAAAAGCGCCGCGCGGCCTGGATGCGGTCCTCGGTGTTCACCAGTTCCTTTTGCAGCTGCATAAAATTCCGGTCCGCCTTCAGGTCGGGATAATCCTCGGCGATAGCCATCAGCCGCTGGACGCCGCTGACCAGCTGTTTCTCGCTGCCGGCCTGATGCGCAATGCTGCCCCGGTCGGCGCGGCACTGATTCCGAAGCTCGATCACTTTTTCCAGTGTTTCGCGTTCGTGCCGGGCATAGCCCTTCACCGTTTCAACAAGGTTGGGAATCAGTTCATAGCGCCGCTGCAGCTCAGTATCCACATCGCTCCACGATTCGGCAATATGGTTCCGCAGCGCCACCAGCGTATTGTAGGTCGCAATCATCCAGATGACCGGCAACAGCAGAACAATGACTAAAACAATCAATCCCATGGCGTTCCTTTTTCCTGACTAATCACCCTTTTTCGATTCAGGTTTATTAACCGCGAAAGAACGCAGAGAACGCAAGAAACTCCTTTGGCAGTATACCTCATTTGTGTTCCTTGCGTTTTTTCGCGGTTTCAATTTAAAGCTTATCCTTCGAACAGGTAATCCGGCATCAGGTTTCTGATTTCGATCAGGCGGTCGAGGTGGGGGCGGATCTGGTCCACCTTGAGGCGGGAGCTGTAGCCGACGGCCAGCTGGTTCTGATCGAGCTCAATGTTGATGTCCGGGTGATTCAGCAGAAATTCCATCATGCGCGCGTTGCAGAAATCGTAGGCAAACTTTTTGTCTTTGCAGCGGACCACAAACGATTTTGAAAACTCGTGGCTTTCGAAGTCGATGTCGTCATAGCCCACGGCCTGGGCGATTTTGGAAAAGATGCCCTCTTTGGCGACCGTCAGCTCCGGGAAAAACTTCGGGAGCGTGAGGATGAAAAAAGAAAAATGGTGGTGATGGGTTTTGCGTTTGCCGTCGGAGTCGGTGGAGTGGGTTTCGTAGTGGTAATCAAACGCCGCGATGTCATGGTCGCGGTAGGCGCCGGACAGGATATTGTAGGCATAGCGGTTGGAACCCTGGCGCAGTTTATCGAGAAAACGGTAGCGCTCGGCGAGCTGGTAGTTCCGCTCGTGGTGAAAATCGAGCCCGAGCTCCCCGGCCAGCAGGGTCATCTCGTCGCGCCGCTTTTTCCCGGCATAAATGCCCCAGATAACCGCCCCGATAATACAGATTACAGCAATAATGGCTCCGCCCATGAAGTCCTCCTGAAAATTGCGCCCATTTAAGCGGTTCGCCGGCCGGATTCCGATTATAATTTCGTTATAAGGTTTGTAGTCCCGCCTTTAGGCGGTTTAGGTTTTTGACCTTTCGATCAGTTGTCTGTGCGTACTTTCCCATGAATTTAAAACCCCTCCAGTTTGGTTCCGTTACGATTGACTTTCCCGCAGTGCTCGCCCCGATGGCGGGGTACACGGACGCGGCCATGCGCACCCTCTGCCTGGAGCAGGGGGCGGGCGCGGTTTATACGGAGCTGACCAGCGCCGAGGGCATTCGGCGCGATTCGC
The DNA here is from genome assembly GCA_041622415.1 of Pontiella sp. Taxonomy (GTDB): domain Bacteria; phylum Verrucomicrobiota; class Kiritimatiellia; order Kiritimatiellales; family Pontiellaceae; genus Pontiella. The sequence continues at coordinate 1,673 of JBFJYX010000064.1, read as the reverse complement.
AGAATACCTTCGCGGTGCTGAAAACCGCCGGCGACGAGCATCCGATTGCCGGGCATATTTTCGGGCGCGATCCGGAGGCGATGGCCGAGGCGGCGAAATATGTGGAGCAGACCGGGCAGTTCGACTGGATTGACCTCAACTGCGGCTGTCCGGTGAAAAAGGTGGTTTCGCGCGGGGCCGGGGCGGCGCTGCTGAAGGATCTTCCAACCCTTGGAAAAATGATTTCCAGCGTTCGGAACGCGGTGTCGCTGCCGCTGTCGGTAAAGACGCGCATCGGTTTTAACCACGATACGGCCGGTCACCTCGAAATTGCCCGGGTGGTGGAGGAAAGCGGGGCCGATATGATTGCGGTGCACGCGCGGCTGGCCAAAAACTTTCACGGCGGGGAGCCGGATTACGAAAAACTGGGCGAAATGAAGCAGCAGCTGAAGATTCCAATCATTGGAAACGGCGGCGTCCAGGGCCTGGAAGACGCGGAGCGGATGGTGGATATTTCGGGCGTGGACGGCGTGATGATCGGGCGCGGCGCGATCGGGAATCCGTGGATTTTCAGCGAAATTCGGCGGGGCCCGCTGGAAGCGGGCGGTATGGGCGTATCGCCTGCACCCTGCAGACTTGAGGAAAAGCGGGACATGATGGCGGAGCACCTGCGGCGGCTGGTGGAACTGAATGAACACCGGCAGGAAATCTCCGCGCGGGCGAAGCGTTATACCGCCGAAGAGGCGGCGTGCATTCAGTTCCGCACCCATATTCCCTATTATGTGAAGGGCATGTTTGATAAGAAACAGCTGCTGATGAAGTTGGCAACGCTGCTGGATGTTAATTCGATCCTCGAAGAGATGGATAAGCTGGTGGCGAAAAATATGCGTGGCGAGTGAAACGCGAGGTGTGATGGCCAATCGGGTGCATCACGCTTCGAGCGTCGCTTTTCACCAAAAGGAACCTATGACTCAAGAACTTGAAATGAATGTCGGAACCCAGCCGCTGGATGCGTTGATGACCGAAAAGGGCATTAAGAATAACGATCTGGTCGCGATTGCGCCGCCGGGATTCATTAATCACAAACAGATCCAGAAAGGCCGCAAGGGCCGCCGGCTGACGATGCATATGCAGCAGAAGATCCTCGATACGCTGAATATCTACAGCGCCCCGGAAACATATGAATGGAAAGACCTGTTCACCTACCGCGGCAAAAAGGATCTGTAAGGTAGGCGAATCATCCTGCTTCGTTGTGCAGGTTGGGAACGGTGATGATCACGAAGCAGCATCCTTCGTTTTTCTAGTGAGGAAAGAAACATGGCGAAACAGTGGATCAATGTGGCGGGGGCGCGGGAGCACAACCTGAAGGATGTGCATGTTAAAATTCCGCGCGATGAACTGACGGTGGTGACGGGGCTGAGCGGATCGGGTAAGTCGTCGCTGGCGTTTGATACGATCTATGCGGAAGGGCAGCGCAAATATGTGGAGAGCCTTTCGGCCTATGCGCGCCAGTTTCTCGGCCAGATGCAAAAACCGGACGTCGATTATATTGAAGGGCTTTCCCCGGCCGTTTCGATTGAACAGCGGACGGCCGGCGCAAACCCGCGGTCGATCGTTGCGACGACGACGGAAATTTATGACTATCTGCGCCTGCTGTTTGCCAGCGTCGGAAAACCGCACTGCTACAAGTGCGG
>JBFJYX010000063.1:0-11015 GCA_041622415.1 Pontiella sp. | reverse complement strand
CACAAATCCGGTCCGGCCCTGCTGCAGCGCATGCTCAATGCCGTGCAGCCCGGCACCTACATCCGCCCGCACCGCCACGCCGCCGGCCGTGCCGAAAGCATCATCGTGCTGCAGGGGGCTATCCGCCTGCAGGTCTTTAATGAGGACGGCGCGCTTTTCCAATCCCTGGAAATCCGCGCCGGATCACCGACCTTCGGCATCGATCTGGAGGGCGGCACCTGGCACAGCTTCCAATCATTGGAACCCGACACCGTGCTGTTCGAAGTCAAGCCCGGGCCCTACAACCCCGAAACGGATAAGGAATTTGCCCCCTGGGCACCGGAAGAATTTTCAGATGAGGCGGCAACCTATTTGGAAACCTTGGCTCAAGCTCAACACGGCGCGGAGCACCGTGCTACGTAGAACGGTCCTCCGGGCCGTTTATTTGCAGAACTTCACAACCTCTTCGTAGGCCATCGGGCCGCCGAAGATGTCGAGGGCGGAGCCGATGGTGACGTCGATGCGGCCCTGTCCGGCGGCATTGAGTTTTTCCAAGTCCTGGAAGTTGCGCACGCCGCCGGCATAGGTGCAGGGGATGGGGCAGTGGTCGGACAGGAGTTTAACCAGCTCTTCGTCCATGCCCTGCTGTTTGCCTTCCACATCGACGCCGTGGATGAGGAATTCCGCGCACTGGCTGCCGAGCGTCTTCAGCGAATGTTCATTGACGATGAAGTCGGTGAAGGTCTGCCAGCGGTCGGTGACCACATAATAGCGGCCGTCTTTTTTGCGGCAGCTCAGGTCGATCACGAGTTTTTCTTTTCCCACGGCATCGATCAGCTGGTCGAGGCGGGCGGGATCGAGCTGGCCCTTCTGAAACAGGTAGGAGGTGACGATGACGTGGGACGCGCCGTCGTTGATCCACAGCGCGGCGTTGTCGACCGCGATGCCGCCGCCGATCTGCAGGCCGCCCGGCCACGCGGCCAGCGCCTCTTTCGCGGCGTCGACGTTGCCTTTGCCCAGTTTGATGACGTGGCCGCCGGTGAGGTTGTCTTTTTTGTAGAGCTCGGCGTACCACGCCGGCGGTTTTTCGGAGACAAAATTGGTTTCGGGGTCGGCGCCGTCCGTCAGCGAGCCGCCGACGATCTGTTTCACTTTGCCGTTATGCAGGTCTATACAGGGTCTGAATTTCATAGTTTCACCTTGGCAGGTCTTGAATTAATTGGCCACGAAATACACTAAATACGCGAAACCCATGCAAAGGTTTTCTTTTCATGTATTTCGTGTATTTCGAGGTTTTGAAGCAAATTCGACGCTTGTATCTCGTGGGGTTCTGCCTATCATCGCCCGTCCATTTAAATTTGAAGAAGAGAAGCCCCATGAGCGAAAAACCGAGCAAATATTACGTAACCACGCCGATTTATTATGTAAACGACAAGCCGCATATCGGCCACTCCTACACAACGATTCTGGCCGATGTGCTGGCGAGCTACCACCGGCTGCTCGACATTCCGACCTGGTTTTTGACCGGCACCGATGAGCATGGCCAGAAGGTGCAGCAGGCGGCGGATGCCAACGGGATCACCCCGCAGGAGCAGTGCGACCAGACCGTGGTCCGTTTCCAGGAACTGTGGAAACGCCTCGAAATTCAAAATGACGATTTTATCCGCACGACCGAAGAGCGCCATAAAAAGGTGGTGCAGGAAACGCTGCAGGAACTGTTCGACCGCGACGAAATCTACAAGGCGGAATACGAGGGCTGGTATTGCGTGGGCTGTGAGCGCTTCTTTACCGAAAAGGACCTCGTCGACGGCAACTGCCCCGAGTGCAACCGTCCGGTGGATAAGATTATCGAATCCAACTATTTCTTCCGCATGAGCAAATACCAGGACTGGCTCATCAACTATATTGAAGAGAATCCCGGGTTCATTCAGCCCGCCTTCCGCGCGAACGAAACGCTCGGCTTCCTGAAAAACAAGGAGCTGCAGGATCTCTGTATTTCGCGGCCGAAGTCGCGCCTGGCCTGGGGGATTGAACTGCCGTTTGATTCTGATTTCGTGACCTATGTCTGGTTCGATGCCTTGATCAACTATATCTCCGCCGTCGGTTATAAATCCGATGAGGAGCAGTTTAAGAAGTGGTGGCCGGCTTCCTGTCAGCTGATCGGCAAAGACATCCTCACCACGCATACCGTCTACTGGCCGACCATGCTTAAGGCAATGGGGGTTGAAATGCCGCAATCGATTTTTGCGCACGGCTGGTGGCTGACCGGCCGCACCAAAATGAGCAAGTCGCTCGGCAATGTGGTCAACCCGATGGATATGATCGACAAGGTCGGTGTGGATGCGTTCCGCTATTTCCTGATTGCGGAAATGACGCTGGGGCAGGATGCGTCGTTCACGGAAGAGGCGTTTGTAAAACGCTATAACTCCGATCTGGCCAACGACCTGGGCAATGTCGCCAACCGCGTGCTGAACATGACCTCGCGCTACTGCGACGGTAAAATTCCGGCGATTTCCAAAGAGGGTCTCGATACGGCGCTGGAGGATGCGCTCTGGAATGAAGCGGCGGCTGTTGCTGCGGACATGGGCGGTATGATCGATGACATGAAGCTGGATGCTTCGGTGGGTGCCGTGATGTCTGTTGTGCGCAAAATCAATGTCTACCTGCAGGAACGCGCGCCGTGGAGCCTCGCCAAGGAAGAGGGCACTGAAGCGCAGATTGCCTATTGCCTCTACACGGCCGCGGAGTGCCTGCGGGTCTGTGCGGCGCTGCTTTATCCGGTGATGCCGGAAAAAATGCGGGCTCTTCGCACCGCGCTCGGCATGGCGGATGCGTTGCCGAAGCTCGATAAGCTGACGACCTTCGGGGTGCTCGAAGCGGGCACGGCGATTGCACAGCCCGGTGCGCTTTTCCCGCGTATCGAGCTGGAAAAGAAGGAAGAAAAGCCGGCCCCGCAACCGAAAAAGCAGAAACAGCAGCCGAAGAAAAAGGACGAACCGTCCAAAGACGGCCTGATTACGTTTGATCAGGTGATGGCGGTGGACCTGAAAACGGCGGTCGTGCTGGAAGCCGAAAAGATCGAGGGGGCGGACAAGCTGCTCAAGCTGCAGATCGACCTCGGCGAAGAAAAACGGCAGCTCGTGGCCGGTATTGCGCTGCACTATCAGCCCGAAGAGCTGGTCGGCAAAACCATCGTGGTGGTGGCCAATCTGAAGCCCGCCAAACTGCGCGGCGTGAAGTCGGAAGGGATGCTGCTGGCGGCCTCCACCGGCGATACGCTGAAACTGGTGACGGTCGATGGCGATATCGGCCCCGGCGCCTCGGTGAAATAAGCGTTTCCAGGGCCTGGAAAAGCGGCGGCCCGCGGGGCTGAACCGAATGGTCCCGGGTTTCCAATATTGAGGGAAAATTGGGTTGCAACCTATTGGGGCAACTGCAATCTTAGGCGAAGTTTTCGCAAAATATCGCGATGGGCGTGGTATGGATGTTTAAAGCGGATTAACTGGAGGATCTCATTCCCATGAAAAAATTTATGGTAGTTGGTATGGCAGCGGTTTTTGCTGCAGGTTTCGCAAATGCGCAGGGCGACGTTGTAATGGTGGGGCAGGCCCCGTCCGGTGGCAGCAGTGAAGCTGAAGCTTCGGCTGAGCTGGCGCTGGTCTCCGCCGATGTCTGGCGCGGTCAGGTCCGTAATGAAGATTTTGTTTTCCAGCCGCAGCTTTCCATCGAGCAGTATGGCGTGAGCTTCAATATCTGGGCGAACTACGACATCAGCAAAAACTACATGGGCGTTGAGAATGACATCTCGGAAATCGACCTGTCCCTGGCGTACACGCTTCCGCTGAACCTGAACGACGTATCGTTCGACCTGGGTGTGATCAATTATCAGTTCCCGGCCAACGGCCCGGCGGCCGGACCTACCGGAGTGAACAGCGAATCCACCACGGAACTGTTTGTTTCGGCATACTGGCTGACCTTCAAGGATTACGTTCTTCCGTCCGTGACGTTCTTCGGCGATATCGAAGAAGTTGACGGCACCTACATCCTGTTCGATGTGGTGGCTCCGTACCAGATCAGCGAATATCTTGCGGTTGAAGGCGGCGTCTCCACCGGTTGGGGCAACGGCCGTTACAACAAGGCATACTTCGGTACCAGCGGCGGAAATCCGGGATTCGTAGACTTCAACTTCTACGGTACCGTTTCCTATGAGCTGCTCGACAACCTGACCGCGTCGTTCAACCTGACCTACACCGGCCTCTACGGCGGTTCCAGAAAAGACAACGCGAAGCAGATCTACGAAGCCGGCGAGAAATTCTGGGGCGGCTTTAACCTTGCCTACGATTTTTAATCGATCCGGCAAGCCCGTTGCAAAGCGCCCCGTACCTCGGGGCGTTTTTTTTGGTTTGGTCGCGTCCGGTCTAACCGTTAACATCGAAGAGATTTTTTTAATTAAACCAAGAGGTGCAAGCCATGAATGAACTGCTGAACCTGCTGAAACATAATGCGCTCGAGTCGCCCGAAAACCTGGCCAAAATGCTGGGGACCACGGCAGAGGATGTCAAAAAGCAGATTGCTGATTTTGAACGCGAAGGGATCATCCGCGCCTACCAGGCGGTGGTGAACGAAGAGAAGCTCGATGCTTCGCTGGTGACCACCGTGATCGAAGTGAAGGTGACGCCCGAGAGCGAAGGCGGCTTCGACCGCATTGCCGACCGGATCAGCCGCTTTCCGGAAGTGGATTCCTGTTTCCTGATGTCCGGCGGCTTTGACCTGCTGCTGTTTATCAAAGGCCGGACCATGCAGGACGCCTTCAGCTTTGTGAGCGAAAAACTTTCGACCATGCCCGGGGTAACGTCCACGGCGACGCACTTCATGATGAAAACCTACAAGCAAAACGGCATCGTGATGCACACAGGAGATGATGATGAACGACTCAAAGTCTCTCCGTAGCCGCATCGCGAAAGTCGTTCAGGAAATTCCGCGCTCCGGAATCCGCGACTTTTTCGATATCGTGAGCTCCCGCGAGGACGTAATCTCGCTGGGTATCGGTGAACCGGACTTCGTCACGCCCTGGCACATTCGCGAGGCCGCCACGCTGGCCCTCGAACGCGGGCTGACCAGCTATACGTCGAACATGGGCCTTCTCTCGCTGCGCCGCGGCATTTCGCAATATGTCGAAAAGAAAACGGGCATCCACTATAACCCGGCCGACGAGGTGCTGGTGACGGTGGGCGTTTCGGAAGGGCTGGACCTGGCGGTCAGGGCGCTGGTGGAACCGGGCGACGAAGTGCTGTACCATGAGCCGAGCTATGTTTCCTATAACCCGCTGATCCAGTTTGCCTACGGTAAACCGGTGGCGATCCAGACCAAAAAGGAAAACGGCTTCCGCCTGACCCGCCGGGACCTTGAGGAAAATGTTTCGGAAAAAACCAAAGTCCTGCTGCTCAACTATCCGAACAATCCGACCGGCGCCGCGCTGTCGAAAGCCGATGTCGAGGACATCGCCGCGTTCTGCATCGAGCACGACCTGATTGTGCTGACCGACGAGATTTATGACGAGCTCACCTACGACAAAGAGCACTTCAGCATTATCTCGGTGCCGGGCATGCGCGAGCGCACGATTTACCTGCACGGATTTTCCAAGGCCTGGGCGATGACCGGCTGGCGCATGGGCTTCACCTGCGCGCCGCCGGAGCTGACCGAAGCCATGATGAAGATTCATCAGTACACCATGCTCTGCGCCCCGATCCTCAGCCAGGAGGCATCGGTGGAGGCCCTTAAAAGCGCCGACACCGATATCGCCTACATGAAGGCTGAATATAAAAAGCGCCGGAATTTTATTCACTCCTCCTTTGAGGAGATGGGGATTCCGTGCATCTATCCCGACGGCGCATTTTATGCGTTTGCGGATATTTCCAAGTTCGGCATGACGGCCAAGGAGTTTGCCCTCAAGCTGCTCGACGAGCAGAATGTGGCCTGCGTGCCGGGAACGGCGTTCGGGGCCTGCGGCGAAGGGTTTATCCGCTGCTCTTATGCCACCGGCATGGAAGAGATCAAAGAGGCGATGGTCCGTATTGCCCGTTTTATAGAAAAGCTTTAGCTGCGGAAAGGAAGCCCCGGAAAAACACTGAAGCACGCGGATATTTCCGGTGTTGTTCCGGGACAAAAGTTCAATGCCCCAAGTCCAGCATGAGTTGACCATTTTTCCGACGGAGCTGGCGCTGCGGCGGTTCCAGCAGGAAGAGGCGCTGCGGCACGGCTTTGTGGACGCATCGGGACATACCACGCTTTCCCGGCTACGGAAACTGTGCCTGCCGTATGCATCCATCAGGAAAACCCGAATGGATGCGGCGCAGCAGCTGCTGATGCGCCGACAGGTCGTCGAAGTGGCGTCCGGTCATTTTGCGGGGCAGGAGGCGCTGGGGCGGCTGTCGGCCCGCGCCCTCGGCGATGTACTCGATAAGCTCATTGCGGAGCTGGCCTCGCTGCCGGCGGACGTGCCGAAGATTATCGACTGGCTGCTGGGGCAGAAGAAGCACAGCAAACTTTACCAGCTGGGCATGCTGGCGAGTGTCTGGCGGGCGCGGCTGCAGCAGGAGGGCTATGCCGACGCCATCGACTACAACCGGGCCGTCCTGAAGCTGCTGAACGGCCGGCGCGAGGCCTGGCCGCCGATCCTGCGGGACTGCCGCAAGGTGATCTTTAAATCGGTGCGCTGGTTTAATCCGTTTGACGAGCTCTGCGTGGCCGCGTTGAACTGCAAACTGAAAGTGGCGGTTGAATCCGCCCTTCCGCCGGCGCATGCGGAGACGGCCGCGGACCGGCTCGGGCAGCGCATCCGCTCCGAAATTATGGCCGAGCCCTGGGCCGTCTGGGCGGAGGATCTCGGCGACGCCCTGGCCGTCGACAGTCCCGAAATCCTGAACCTGTCCGATTCCGCGCGCATTAATTTTTCCCGCTCGGCGGGGGCTTACGGCGAGATTGAGGATCTGGCGCGGCGCATCTGCTGGAATCTCCAGACCCTGAACGTTCCGGCGAACCGGATTGCCCTGGTGATTCCGGACCTTGGAAGCGTGCAGGACATTGTGCCGAACGTATTCAGCCGTTTCGGCATTCCCTATTTTTTCCGCCGCGGCCGGCCGGTGCTTTCGTCGGCGGTTGTAAAATCCTTTATGGCCTGGCTGGCTTTTCCGCTCAGCCCGGAGCGCGACACCCTGATGGATCTGGTGCGGAATCCGGCGCTGACGTTTGATGACCGGGAAGGCGAAATCGCGCGACTGATGAAGGAGCCGCCGCGTCTGGATCTGCGACCCACCGGAAAATCTTCCGCACGCGGGGGGCGGGTTTACCCGTCGGTTTTGTCGGGGCAGCAGGCTCTGGAGATTCTGAACGAGCGGGTGATAGAACCCGAGGATCATTTTAATGCCGAAGCCCTGGGCCGTGTAAAAACCGTGCTTGAGCGGCTGGGCCGCCGGACCCTGCCGCTGGCGGAGCTGATGGACCTGCTGGAAGAACTGCTGGAAAATGAAACGGTTAAACCGCGCAACAGCCACGAGCAGGGCGTCTGGGTGCTGAATGCGCACGACGCGGTGGGACTCGATTTTGATGTGGTGCTGTTTGCGGGGCTGAACGAAGGCGATTTCCCGGCCGTGCCGCAGCAGGATGCTTTGCTGAATGATCAGGAGCGCTATTGGCTGCGGACCTATCTTGAAGAGCAGGGGCGGCACCTGCCGAAGATGGCGCTGCCGAAGGCGGACGTATTGTTTGAGCAGCAGTCGGTGCTGTTTCTGACGGCGCTGGGCATGGCGCGCGAACAGCTGGTCTTTTCGCACCAGGCGGTTGACCAGGAAGGGAACGAAAAGGGCGAGGGCGAATATTTCCGCAAGCTCTGGAACCTGGCCGGCTGGCCGGCGCAGGAAGAGGTTCAGCTAAGTCCCTACGACCAGTGGCGTTTCCAATGTCTGGAAACCGGCCCCAACTTTATTTCCGACCATTGGAAACTCCAGCGCGTGACGGCACCCGAAGACCGGGAGCCGATGCCGGGGGAATCTTTTTTGCCGATTATCCCGCTGCCGTTATGCCGGGCACAGGATGAAGCCTTGCAGTCTGCAGTGAATGGAGGGGCCGTGTCCCCGCGGTCCGCGGACAATGAAGAGATTGTCCCTCCGATTATGCATCTTGTGAAGGCTCTTGAAATCGAAGCCGAGCGGGAAGCCTGGCTGGAAACGGATATTGCGAATCGCAAAGCATCTGCATATTGCGGCCATGTTGAATCGCTGAAAGAGCAGGTCAACCGGTGGCTGGATGAAAAGCAGGAACTCAGCGCGACGGCGCTCGAGGCGCTGGCGCAGAACCGGTATGTCTTTCTGCTGGAGCGTGTGTGTGGAATTTATGACCCGCGCATGGCCGACGATACCCCCGATCCGATGGATCGGGGCGGGCTGATCCATTCCATTCTCTGCACCATCTATTCCGGCATCGCCCGCGGCGAAGCGGGCATCGAAACGCCGCGCCTTTTTGCGGTCGAAACTTCCAGGGGTTGGAAACTCCGCAAAGAGGACGGGGTGGACGCTGTTCCGCTGGCGGTATTTGATCCCGCCCGGCGCGATGCGTACGAGGCGTTTGCCCGGCAGGTTGCGAATCAGATGATGGATGAAGAGGCGCTGGGCCATCCGGGAGTATGGGCGGCCGAACGGAAAAAGATCCTGGAGATGGTGCTGAATTTTGTGCGGTACGATGTGGAAACCTGCGTGGCGGAAAACCGGTATCCGGCGCTGTTTGAACAGAAGTTTAAAGCAGAGACGGCCGTGGACCTGGGCTGCGTGAAAGTGCACGGCATCATCGACCGCATCGACCTGGTTTTTGCAGAGACGGGCGATCTCGAAAAGGTGCGGGTGCTGGACTATAAAGGCTCGTCCAAGGCGCGGACGAAGCCGGATGAATATATCGAGGAGATTATCCGCAACCTCGATTGCCAGCTGCCGGTTTATGCGTTTGCCGCGCAGCAGCAGTTCTTCGGCGAAATCAACACCGCCGCGGCCAATGCCCGGACGGAAACCGGTTACCTGATCTATGAACGCGATTTTCCAAAGCTTGGAAAACAGCTGAAGAAGAGCCTGATCCGTATGGATGAAGAGGGCCTGACCGAAGGCTTTATCCAAACTCTGGAACGTAATATCGCGAAGCTTAAAGCGGGCGATTTTGCTGTCGATCCCCTCATTGCTGCGTATAATGATTACACCTCGATCTGTCGCACAGAGGCGGTGGACTGGAGTGATGTAGACTAATGAAGAGTGCGTCGTGAGATGTGATTGCTGGTTATCACGTTTCAACCGTTACGCCTCACGTATAACCAAGGAGCAGGGATGCAGATTAAACTCAACTTTTTCGGCGCGGCAAAAAATGTAACGGGATCCTGCTACTATCTTGAGGCCAACGGCGTGCGGCTGCTGATTGACTGCGGCCTCTATCAGGAACGCGATCTGAAACCGCGCAACTGGGCCGATTTTCCGGTGCCGCCCAATACCATTGATGCGGTGCTGCTGACCCATGCGCACCTCGACCATTGCGGCCGCATTCCGAAGCTGGTTAAAGAGGGTTTTAACGGAACGATTTATGCCACCTCGGCCACGGCTGAGATCGCCAATATCATCATGCAGGATTCGGCGCACATTCAGGAAGAGGACATCAAGCACAAGAAACGCCGGCATGAAAAGCAGGGCAAAACCAGCCCCTTTCCCTATGTCCCGCTTTACACCATGGAAGACGCCCTGAAGGTGACCGACATGTTTAATAAAGTGAAATATGCGCAGCCCGTTAAGATCGGCGAGGGCATCACGGCGGAGTTCCGCGAAGCCGGTCACGTCTTCGGCTCGTCCTCCATTCGGGTTGCGGTCACGCAGGGCGGAGAAACCCGGACCATTCTTTTCTCGGGCGATGTCGGGCGGTGGGACCTGCCGATTATGCGCGACCCGCATCAGTATGAATCGGCGGACTATGTGCTGATTGAATCGACCTACGGCGACCGGGTGCACGGCGAAGTGGCGGATATTCCCGGCGAGCTTGCGCGCGTGATCAATGAAACCGTTGAAGCCGGCGGGAACGTCATTATCCCGAGTTTTGCGCTCGAGCGCACGCAGGAGCTGCTCTATCACCTCAACGGCCTCGTGAATGAGGAACGCATTCCGCTGCTGCCTGTTTTTGTCGACAGCCCCATGGCGATCAAGATTACGGATGTGTTTAAGAAACATCAGGACCTGTATGATGAAGAGACGATGGAGCAGATCCGCGCGGGCGATAAACCTTGCGATTTCCCGCGGCTGGAAATGACGCGCACCGTGGATGAGTCGAAGGCCATTGCGCGGGTGAAGGGCTCCTCCATTATCATTGCGGGTTCGGGCATGTGCACGGGCGGCCGGGTGAAACACCATCTGAAAGCGAATATTGAGCGGCCGGAAAGCACGGTCCTGTTTGTGGGGTATCAGTCGCACGGCACCTTGGGCCGCATTATTCTGGATGGGGCGGAAACCGTCCGCCTGTTCGGTGAGGAGTATGAAGTCAGGGCCCGCGTGGCCAAAATTTCGGGCTTCTCCGCCCATGCCGACCAGAACGAACTCTACCAGTGGCTTTCCTCCATCAAGCAGCCGCCGAGAAAAATCTTCATCACCCACGGGGAAGAAGAGCAGGCCGAAGCGTTCGCCAAATTCCTCTCCGGCAAAAACGGCTGGGACTGCCTGGTGCCCGACTATGAGCAGGAAGTGATTCTGGACTGAGCGTCGCTGTCAACGGCGTCAGGTGTAGAGGCGGTTCTTGGAACCGCTGAGTGATGCAGAGAAAGGCGCTTCTAAGAAGCGCCGCTGCAGCTGATGTGCAATGTGTAGTGGCGGTTCTTGGAACCGCTGGATGACGCAGGGAAGAGCGCTTCTGAGAAGCGCCGCTACAGCTGAGGTGCAATATGTAGTTGCGGTTCTCAGAACCGCCGGATACGCAGGGAGAGCGCTTCTGAGAAGCGCCACTACAGCTGAGGCGCAATGTGT
>JBFJYX010000062.1:0-11048 GCA_041622415.1 Pontiella sp. | reverse complement strand
TGCGTCTTTCGCGGCGGGTTCAGGTCAGGATCGTCAGCGCGAGCCAGGGGACCAGGTTGAAGGTGATGAAGACGATTTTGTAGAAGGCGAGGAAGTAGTAGAGGGCTTTATTGGTGGTTTCTTCGCTCAGGCCGAACATGCGGCCGTGGACTTTGTAAATAAAGCCCCGGCACCAGGCGCTCATGATGGCGGTCCAGATAAAGAGCCCGAGGTTGATCAGGGTCATCCAGCCGAAAAACTGCCGCAGAATTTCCATATTCATGGTGAGCCTCCTTAATCCTTACCGACATAGGGTATTTCATAATGTTGACTGAAAAGCGAGAAAATGGATGATTCCTCCCTTTGTTCCAAAGATTGGAACTGTTTTGGATTGGCTAAGCGGGCCTTCTATACCAAATTAGTCCCAATTAAACAACGAGGTCAGATTTCGATGAGTAATTACGTTCAACCCCGAATCACCGATGAAGAAGCGCTGGATATGCTGCAGAACATGTCGACGGCGGAGCTGATGTACCGTGCGGACCAGGTCCGCCGGGCACGCCACGGCGACAAGACCTACTATGTGCACAGCCATAATTTAAATCCGACCAACCTGTGTGTGGTTGAATGCAATCTCTGCTCGTTCTGGCGCCCGGAAGGGGCCAAGGATGCCTATATTACAACGCTGGATGACGCGCGCAAAAACCTCGAACGCGCCCAGAACTGGAACCTGACCGACCTGCATATTGTCGGCGGCATGATTCCGGAGCTGGACATGAACTATTACGAAAACCTCTTTTCCCTCGCCCGCGAAATGCTGCCCGGCGTGCTGCTGCAGGGCATGACCGCCGTTGAAATCCACTGGATTGCCGGCAATGCGGGCATTTCGGTTCGCGAATGCCTCGAACGGCTGAAGGCCTGCGGGTTCGGATCGATTTCCGGCGGCGGCGCTGAAATTTTCCATGCGGATGTGCGCAAGAAAATCGCGACGACGAAGATTCTGGCGCAGCACTGGCTGGAGGTGCATGAGACGGCGCACGAGCTCGGCATCCCGACCAACGCGACGATGCTGTTCGGCCACATTGAAAAAGACGAGCACCTGATCGACCATCTTTCCCGGCTGCGGAACCTGCAGGATAAAACCGGCGGTTTCCAGGCGGTTATTCCGCTTCCGTTCCAGGCAAACGGCAAGGCGCTGGGCATCAAACATACGGTGAGCGGCGACCGGCAGGTCCGCGTCGCGGCGCTTTCGCGCATCTATTGCGATAATTTCCCGCACGTCCGCATGCTGGTGAACTACATGGACCGCAAGCTGCTGGGTGTGCTGACGCACAGCGGGGTGGATGATATCGGCGGCACCAGCCTGGAAGAGCGGATTGCCAAAGAGGGCGGCGCCCCGCAGAGCCAGAAATTCTTTACAGCAAAAGAGATGGAGGATTTCCTCCTGAATCACGGCCACACTCCGATCCTGACGAACAGCGTCTACGATGAGCTGATTCCGGAAGAGGGTACCATGAAACATACCGGCGAGCGGGCCGATCAACCGGTGGCGGAGGCCCCGGAGGTTTCCAACCGTTGGAAACCGATCCTCGACCGGGTGGAGGCGGGCGAACGCATTAATTCCGAGGAAGCGGCGGTTCTTTATGACGAAGCCCCGTTCCAGGAGCTGGGCCGTGTGGCGGCTAAACGGCGTCAGGATGTGGTGCCGGGCGATATTGCCACCTATGTTTTTGATAAAAACCTGAACACCACCAATGTCTGCGTGGTGGACTGCAAATTCTGCGCGTTTTACACCAAGCAGGAAAAGCCCGATGCCTATGTGAAGTCGCCGGAAGAGATTGTGGCCCAGGTGAAAGAGGCGGCGGAGGCCGGCGCGACGCAGATTCTGATTCAGGGCGGCCTGCATCCGGAACTGACGATCGAATACTACGAGGCGTGCCTGCGCGGTATTCGGGACAATGTCGATATCTGGATTCATTCGCTTTCGCCGACCGAAATTGAGTTTATGGCGGCGATGGAGCACATTTCGATCAAGGAGTGCCTGCAGCGCCTGAAGGATGCGGGCCTGCAGTCCCTGCCGGGCGGCGGCGCGGAAATTCTCAACGATGATATCCGCAAGCGCATCAGCCCGAAAAAGACGCGTTCCAAAGCGTGGCTGGACCTGATGGAGGATGCGCATTCGATCGGCCTGAAAACCACGGCGACGATGGTGTACGGCTTCGGCGAAACCACTGAGCAGCGGATTGAACATTTCATGAAAGTGCGCGACCTGCAGGACCGCACCGGCGGATTTACCGCCTTCATTCCGTGGAGTTTTTCGGCCGACCATACGGACCTGGAGTGCCCGCGTCCGCAGAACGGCGTTGATTACCTGCGCCTGATCGCCATGGCCCGGATTATCCTGGATAATGTGCCGCACCTGCAGGCGGGCTGGGTGACGGAAGGTCCGGATGTTTCGCAGCTGGCGCTGCAGTTCGGTGCGGATGACTATGGCGGGGTGCTGATGCCCGAAGAGGTCGTGAGTGCGACCGGCGTGGACTATCAGGTGGATGAAGACCTGGTGCTGTTCCTGATTCGCGAGGCGGGCTATATTCCGGCGCAGCGGACCACGCAGTATGAGAATATCAAAATCTACGACGAGGCTCCGGCTGAACTGACCGAAGAAGAAATGTCTGTAGCTTACGTGGAGTAACGTACCGTGGCCAAAAATGTTTTAGGCGGGGAGCTGATTCCCTGCAGTATGGACCCGCTCACCGGATTTTTCCGCAATGGAAAGTGCGATACCCGCGCGGAGGACCAGGGCATGCATACCATCTGTGTGCAGATGACCGATGTCTTTCTGGCCTACTCTAAATCCGTGGGGAATGATCTCTCGACTCCGATTTCCGAGTTCGGGTTTCAGGGCTGCAAGGACGGGGACTACTGGTGCCTCTGCCTCTCGCGGTGGATTCAGGCCTATGATGACGGATATGCCCCGAAAGTCCGGCTGGAATCGACCCATGCCTCCGTCCTGGAGTTCCTCGAACTGCAGCTTCTGGAAGAGTATGCGGTCGTTCGATAGTAAATTGGACTAAAACCTGCTTTTAAATCGGCCGGTATGGTCGAATTTTCTGCATCCGTAATCTACGACGCTGTTTTGCACCTCGCGGCATTTATGCTGACGACCTGCATTATCTATCTGCTTTTGCGTCACCTGACGCGGGAGCGGTTTGACCTGCGATTCCTGAAAGTACTTTCTATTCTGGGCATGGTTTATGTGGTGAAGGGCTGCCTTCCGCTCTATCCGTTCGTCAGCTTCTGGCCCGTGGCGATGATCGTAATCTTTCTCATGACCCTCGTGGCCCTGCTGGGCTGGGTGGATATCAAACCCCGGCAAAGCCTGGTGATGTCCGCCGCGATCGTCCTCTTCTCATTCGGCGGGTCCGCAAGTGCCGCGGCGGTGTTTTCGAAGTTGTTTGATCACGGGATTTCGTTCAGCCGCTATATCGGGCTGGATATGCGGCGGGAATCAGAAGCCGGCGATGGCGGGGAGCTGAATCCGCAGGATGCCGCGATCGTGGAGGCGGCGCTGGTAAAGGTGCTGCCGCGGACCAACCGGTTCAACCTGTTCGACTCCGATGTCGGCAGTTTTCAACGTATCCTGGCCTACCGCCGCGAAAAATGGGCCCCGCCGATAGATGTGGACCTGACGGAGGGGCGGCAGCAGATGGCCGTGGCGCTGGCCGAAACCGGTGTGGCGACCCGGCGGCGCCTGCTGGCGGCACTGCCCAAGGGCAATCGCTACCGGATAATGTTAACGGCGTCGGTCATTCACGGAATACAGGAAGCCGCGCCCCCGCAGCAGCTTGCCATGGACGCGGTTCCCGATTTGCTGGAACGCCTTGCCTCGGTTTTCGAGTCGTATACCTTCACGCCCCATCAGGAAGAGCTGTTGTTCCGCGTGCTGGAACTGGTCTATCTCGATGGAGTCCGCGACGCGGTCGCCTGTATTGAAACGGCGGCCCTGGAGGGGCGGTGTCAGCCGGAGTTTATCGGAACGCTGACGGCCGCGCTGGTGCAGTCGGAAGCCAATATCCCGCTGGATATCCTGCTGCAGGATTCGCTCACCCGTTCCATGCTGAATCCATCCTCGCTCAAGAGCCTGGCTTCCAACCATTGGAAATCCCTGGGAATGAATCCGGATGCGGCCTGGGCCGCGGCGGTGGCGAAACCGGTCAAAGATAAAGCGGCGGTGACGGCGGCGGAAGAGGCGCCCCGGGTGAAGCCGAATCCCTATGTGCGCGTAACGACGCCCATGGGCGTCGTTCTCGTGCCGAATCAGGGCAACGTGATCGATGAGTGGATTGCCGCGGCCAACCAGCTGAAGGTGAAGGGCTTTGTTTCGCTCGACGGCGAGGTGGCGGTGCTGAGCACGAGCGGCGAAGTCGTGCTGCCGGGGCAGGACTGGAGCGTGGTGCTGAAAGACTACACCTATGCCTTCATGATCGACCGCGTCGAAGAGGGCCGCGTTTCAATGCAGGCCATCAGCCGCGAATTCTGCCCGTAAGCCGGACGTTTCCAACCCCTGGAAATCAGAACAGGCCGGTAACCTTGCCGGTTTCCACATCCACATCGATTTTGCGGAATCCCGGATTGCTGCCCGTCCCCGGCATCAGTTTGATGTCGCCGGCAACCGGGACAATGAAGCCCGCGCCTTTATAGATCAGGACATCGCGAATCGGCAGGCGCCAGCCCGTCGGCGCGCCTTTGAAGTCCGGATTGTGGGAGAGCGAAAGGTGGGTTTTGACCATGCAGATGCCCATGTCGGCGGTGGCCGGATCCGCCTGCATGGCGTCGATTTTGGTCTGGGCCTCCGGCGCCCAGTCGACGCCCGCCGCGCCGTAGAGCTCGGTGGCAATTTTATGCACCCGGTCCTTCAGGGGCATTTCGAGATCGTAGAGGAAATCAAAGTGGCTTTCCTCTTCGCAGGCCGCCACGACGGCTTCCGCCAGTTCAATCGCGCCTTCGCCGCCGAATTCCCAATGTTTGGAAACTGCGCAGCGCGCGCCGGCGGCATTTGAAATTTTACGGACCAGCTCGTGCTCCGCTTCGGTGTCGGTATAAAACCCGTTGATGCAGACCACCGGGGTCGCGCCGCTTTTTTTGACAATGTCGATATGCGCTTTGAGGTTGGCGCAGCCTTTTTCCAGCAGGTCGAGCTCTTCTTCGGTATAGGCGGCATCGAGCGGTTTGCCCGGTTTAACCTGCGGGCCGCCGCCATGCATTTTCAGCGCGCGGACCGTCGCCACAATCACCACCGCATCCGGCTTGAGTCCGGAGCAGCGGCATTTGAGGTTCCAGAATTTTTCAAAGCCGATATCCGCGGCAAAGCCGCTTTCGGTCACGAGATATTCACCCATGCGCGTGCCGAGCATATCGGCGATCACGGAGTTCTGGCCGATGGCGATGTTGGCAAAGGGGCCGGCATGCACCAGCACGGGGTTGCCCTCGATCGTCTGAATCAGGTTGGGATTCAGCGCTTCGAGCATGATGGCGCACATGGCGCCGTCCACTTCCAGGTCGGCCGTGGTGATCTCGCTGCCGGAGCGGCTGTAGGCCACAACGATGCGGCTGATCCGTTCGCGCAGGTCTTTCAGGCTGTTGGAGACCGCGAGGATGGCCATCAGCTCGCTCGATACGGAAATGGCAAAGCCGGAATCCATCTTGTAGCCATCCATCTTTCCGCCGTTGCCGATGGTGATATTGCGCAGCGACTGGGCGCAGAAATCCATCACCCATTTCATCTGCACGCGCTCCGGATCAATATCCAGGCGCGGGATGCCGATGGTGGCCAGGCGCTCGTCATCATAATTGTTTTCGTGCTGCATGCGTGCGGTCAGCGCCACCATGCACAGATTGTGGGCATTGGTGATGGCGTCGATGTCGCCGGTGAGGCCGAGGGTGAACGGCGCGAGGGGAATGCACTGCGCCAGCCCGCCGCCGGCGGCCGAGCCTTTGATGTTGAAGGTCGGGCCCCCGCTGGGCTGCCGGATGGCACCCACCGGTTTTTTGCCGATCCGGCCGAGGCCTTCCACGAGGCCCATGGTGGTGGTGGTTTTGCCTTCGCCCAGCGGCGTGGGGGTGATGGCCGTGACGTCGACATATTTACCCGGCTTGCGGTCCTTGACCCGGTTCCACGTGGTGGTGTAGTCGATCTTGGCCACATTGCGGCCCATCGGGATCAGTTCATTTTCCTGCAGGCCGAGTTTCTGACCGATCTCCTGGATCGATTTCATCTGTTTTTCGGCCGCTTCGGCAATCTGCCAGTCTTCAAGTTGGGTCGGGTCGAGTTTCATAAGGGCTCCGCTTTTGCGTGCTGGTGTTTAGTCAGATTTACGAAGATACAGAATCCAGTAGATGGTGCCTACAAAGATCGCGCCGCCAATCATATTCCCCAGGGTCGCCGGCAGCAGGTTGTCGAACAGGAATCCGGAGAGGGTCAGGTTGGAGAGGTCCGGATGCCCGGCCGCGGCGACCACGGCGGGATTGTTTTTCAGGATCAGGCCGGCGGGCACGAGATACATGTTGGCCACGCAGTGCTCGAAGCCCATGGCGACAAAGGCGGTGATCGGAAAGGTGATGGCGAGGATTTTATCGGTCACGGTGCGGGCGCTGTAGCAGAGCCAGATGGCGAGGCAGACCAGGATGTTGCAGAGCATGCCGCTGGAAAACGCCTGGATGAACGTGTGGTTTACCTTGTAGTTGGCAATGGAGAGGGCCTTGGCCCCGATGGCGCCGCCGCCGTCGAGCCAATGGCCGCTGAGGTGCACCATGGACAGCATCACCAGCGATCCGGCCAGGTTGCCGAGGAAGACAAACATCCAGCCCTTGAGCATTTTGCTGATCCGGACTTTTTTCGAGAGGCAGCCCATGACCACCAGCGTGTCGCCGGTAAAGAGATCCGCACCGGCAATGATGACCAGAATCAGGCCCAGCGAAAAGGCGAGGCCGCCCACGAGTTTGGTCAGGCCGAAGTCCATCACGGAACCGGTCATGACCGTGGTGTAAAATGCGCCGCCCAGGGCGATGAAAGAGCCGGCCTGTACGGCCAGGAAGAAGGCGCTGAGCGCATCGCGGTTGGCTTTGCGAAGCGCGGAAGCCTCGGCCCGGACCGCCATGTCGGCCGGCACATAGGCGTCGGTAATCGCCTCGCCGATTTTATACTGTTTATCCATGTTCTGCCCCCGTCAAAAAAAAGTTAATCCGGCGCTTTGGGCGGGCCGGATGGTTGAAAGAGCGGAGGTTCTATCAGAACAGGGCATAAAAATACCGTAAAAATAGCGGGTATTTTTCAGCCGGTTTTCCGGGGCAGGGCGGGGCGGCCGGATTATTCCAGCGCCGCGCCGTGCAGGAAGTGTTTGTTGTAGTGCTGCTGCAGCCGCTGGGCGGCCGTGACGGTGTTTTTCATGAGAATGGAGAGGGTCACCGGACCGACGCCGCCCGGCACCGGGGTAATCCAGCCGGCGGTCTTCTGGCAGGATTCATAATCGCAGTCCCCGACCACTTTGGATTTTCCGTCTTCGCCTTCGACCACATTGATGCCGATGTCCACCACCACAGCACCGGGTTTAATCATGTCGCCGGTGAGCAGCCCCGCTTTTCCGACCGCCACAAACACGACATCGGCCCGGCGGGAGTGTACGGCCACTTCGCGGGTCATATGGTGGCAGACGGTTACGGTTGCGCCTTCGGCCATCAGCAGGAAGGCAATCGGTTTGCCGACGATTTCGGAATGGCCGATCACGCAGGCTTCCAGCCCCTCCAGGCTCAGTCCGGTGCTTTTCAGGATTTCAACCGAGGCCTTGGCGGTGCAGGGGGCCAGTTCGAGCTCGCCGTATACAATGTTGCCGATCGATTTCGGACGCATTCCTTCGACGTCTTTCAGCGGATGGATGGTTTCCTGCAGGGCTTTGATGGGCAGATGCTCCGGCACCGGGCGCTGGAGAATGATGCCCGTCACGGTGGGATCCACGTTCAGGTTGGTGATGACGGCGGTCAGTTCGTCCACGGAGATCGCGCCGGGATAATGCCGCTCCTCAAACTCAATGCCGACCCGGTCCGCATTGCGCCGCTGGTTGCGTACATACAGATCCACCGCGTTGTCGTCGCCGACTTTGATCGATACCAGTTTGGGAAACCAGTGGTGTTGTTTCAGGGTGGCGACGTCCTGTGCAATTTGTTCCAGTAGCTTATCCGCCACCTTGCGCCCGGCAATATCGTTATGATTCATGATGATCCTCCAGTCGATGGTCTAGATACTCAAACGATTGAGGCGGTGCGAGTAAAAATAAGGCCTAAGATCAGGCCGCAGGGGATCCGGGCCCGGCGGGCGGCTATTTCTGTTGGGTCTTTTTCAGCCAGCCGAGGGATTCGAGAAACTGATCCATCTGCGCTTCGGTCTCTTTGTAGCGGTTGGCTTTTTTTTCTGACGGATTGAAAAAGCCGTGGCCCATTTTTTCATAGATATAGAGTTCGGAGCGGTCGCCGTTTTTTTTCATTCGGGCCTGGAATTCCTCAGCGGTGGCCACCGGGATGAGATGGTCTTCCTAGCCGAGAAATACAATCGCCGGCGGGGTGCCTTTTTTGAGGTTGTGCATGGGGGAAAAGTCCGCCCAGAAGTCTTTGACCCGGTCGTGGCCGTAGCCCGCGGTGGAATTATCATACACGGGATTAAAAAGAATCAGCGCGTTCGGCACGCAGCTCACCGCGGTGTCTTCGTCGGGTTCATTAAATTCGCTGAGCGTCGCAGTGGCCGCGGCGAGATGTCCGCCGGCCGAACCTCCGCCGGCCGCCAGGCGCCGGGGATCGATGCCCAGTTTGCCGGCCCGCCGGCGCACCCAGCGCATGGAGGATTTGGCATCCATCACGCAGGCCCGCGGATCGGTGCCGTGTTTTTTTTTGGTGCGGTATTCCGCGCAGATGGCCACCATGCCGCGGTCGGCAAGATGCCGGGCCTGGGGATAAAACTGCGAAGGTGATCCGCCGTTCCAGCCGCCCCCGAAAAAGAAAATCACGGCCGGCCGCTCCTGGTCTTTTTTCAAGCCCTTGGGATTAAAGATGTGCAGCTTGAGTTCGCCCTGCGGGGTTTCTTTATAGGGAACGGTGCGGTCCGGTTTCAGGTCTTCCGCCAGAACGGTTCCGGCCAACAGGGCGATCAGTGAAAATACAGCTGCTTTCATAGTATCCTTTATTTTTCCAAGGGTTGGAACTGTGCACTCACAGTCCCTAAGGAAGCAACGATATGCTGATGCAATTTCTGACATCGTCCGCTAAAGTGCCGGACTTTTATGCGAGGAAAGAACGAATGCTGATTACATGGATTGAACATTTTCTGGTTTCGATCGGAGCCCCGGAACCGGCGGCCGATGAAATTGCCGTGGCCGTGGTGGCTGCCCTGATCTTTACCGCGGCCTTTCTGGTCTACTGGATGCTGAAAAACCACCTGCTCAATCTGATCCACCGGGTCACCGAAAAAACGTCCAATACCTGGGACGACAAGCTGATGGACGCGCGGGTGTTTCATCGCATCCTCCGCCTGATTCCGCTGACCTTTATTCTGATCAGCCTCGACCGCGTCGCCCCGGGCCAACTGGTCCTGATCCATCGGGTCATTTTTTCCGTGATCATTTTTATCGGTGCGCGGACCGTGGAAGCCTTCCTGAATGCGGTATCCGATGTCTACCACTCGAGTATGGATGAGCACCGCAAACCGATCCGGCCGCTGTTCCAGGCGCTGATGATCGTCACTTACCTGCTCGCCGGCATCTTTATGATCTCGGTGCTCATCAATAAAGAACCGTGGGGCCTGTTCAGCCTGCTCGGCGGCATGACCGCCGTCACCATGCTGGTCTTCAAGGATTCCATCCTCGGATTTGTGGCCGGCATACAGCTCGGCGCCAACGATATGGTCCGCGAAGGCGACTGGATCGAAATGCCCAAATACGGAGCCGACGGCGATGTCATCGAAGTAACGGTCAATACGGTGAAGGTCCGCAACTGGGATAAAACCATCAGCACCATCCCGACCTATGCCCTCATCTCCGACTCCTTTAAAAACTGGCGCGGCATGAGCGAATCCGGCGGCCGCCGCATCAAGCGCTCTATCTGCATCGACATGAACACCGTTAAATTCGCCGACGATAAAATGCTCGAAAAATTCCAGCGCATGGATTTGCTCAAAGAATATGTGCCGAAAAAGCAGGAAGACATTAACGCGGAAAATGCCGAGCGGAATATTGATCTGTCCGCCACCGTGGTGAACGGACGCCGCCAGACCAACCTGGGCATCTTTCGGGCCTATCTCGTGAACTATCTGCACAACAACCCGAAGATCCACAAAGGGATGACCTTCCTCGTCCGCCACCTGCAGCCGACGCCGCAGGGCCTGCCCATCGAAATCTACGTTTTCAGCGCCGACAAAAACTGGGTGGCCTATGAAGGGATCCAGGCCGACATTTTCGACCACGTCCTCGCCGCGATTCCCGAATTCGGCCTGCGCGTCTACCAGCAACCCTCCGGCAACGACATCGCCGCCCTCAAAATCGGCTAGCCGTTCCATCCATTCGGCCGGACGCCAGGCATTAGGCAGGGCGCGGGGATTGGGTAGGGCGCGACCGCCGGGCGCGCCAGTGCACGCACAGCAGGCCTTTCCGGTGCCTATTGCTCCGGCAGTTAAATATTGTGACTGAACGGATTTGTTTTTAACCGCAAAGGAACGCATAGAACGCACAAAAAACAGGGTGATAGGCATCTTTGTGTTCCTTACGTTCTTTCGCGGTTAATCCCAATATTTAGTCGCAGAATCTATAAACTCGCCCGGCGGTCGAGCCCTGCCTGATGGCGCGGTCGGCCCTGCGTCTATCGGTGGAAAAAGACCCCGGGGTAGGGCGTGACCGCCGGGCGCGCCTATGCACGCACAGCAGGCCTTTCCGGTGCCTATTGCTCCGGCAGTTAAATATTGTGACTGAACGGATTAGTTTTTAACCGCAAAGGAACGCATAGAACGCAGAAAAAACAGGGTGATAGGCATC
>JBFJYX010000061.1:0-11053 GCA_041622415.1 Pontiella sp. | reverse complement strand
TCGCCGAAGCAATTAGCGCGCGTTCGAATTTAAGCCGGGCATGTCCTGTATACAGGGGATATGCATCTTCCATATTCCTGTAGTATGTACGCTCAGTTTTTTAACTATATCCGGAGCAGTTAAAAAATGGGTGCAGGCATTATTCGAACAGGTGTGATCCTTGCGGTGGCCGTTGCGGCAGCGGTGGCGCAGCCAACCGTTGATTATAAAACATTTCTTGGGCAACATGACATGGTCTGGGATCGGGTGCCCAACCGGTGGGAAGTGGCGCCTTATACCGGCAACGGCAATGTGGGGTTTCTGTTTTATCAGGCCGACGGCGAAGCGAAGAACATCATTTCGATCTATGCCGGGCGGCATGACTATTACGATCACCGTGCGCCGCATGAGGGGCACGAAAACCTGTGGATCTATCGAAGCCGCCTGCCGCAGGGTCATTTTAACCTGGAGTCGAAGGGGGATATTCTTGATGTGAATCTCCGGCTGGACCTTTGGAATGCCGAGCTGTCCGGAACGGTCACCACCGACACGGGTTCGTATAAGGTTCGGGGGTTTTCTCATGCGCTGCATGATGTAATCTTTTTTGAAACGGATGCCGCCGGCGGGGAATACCTCGAGGTGACCTGGCATCCGGACCGGCCGATTGCGCCGGTGAAACAAACGCTCGATGCGGGGGGCGGGCCGCAGGGTGGAACCTGGGACCGCATGCGGGTGGCGCCGTATGAACCGGCACCGGAGGCTGTCCTGAGTGAAGAGGGGGGCATGCAGTTCTGCTTCCAGCCCCTGTATGAAAATCGCGGCGAAACAACAACCGGCTGGACGGTTCGCGGAAAAGCCGATGGCCGTCAGGTGCTGCTGGCGAGTATTCATCACAGTTACCCGGAAC
This sequence comes from Pontiella sp., assembly GCA_041622415.1. Taxonomy (GTDB): domain Bacteria; phylum Verrucomicrobiota; class Kiritimatiellia; order Kiritimatiellales; family Pontiellaceae; genus Pontiella. Next base: position 10,167 of record JBFJYX010000061.1, on the reverse strand, counting down.
ATAACAGCAAAGCAACGGTGGCGCTGAATCTTCAGCAGGCGCAGGCGCTGCTGGACGAGCAGACTTTTTTTTCCAGTCATCGGAAATGGTGGAATGAATATTATCCGCTGAGCTTCCTGACGATCAACGATCCGGAGAAGGAGGCGTTTTACTGGATTCAGATGTATAAGTTTGCTTCGGCCACCCGCGGCAATGGACCGGTGATGGATCTGATGGGACCGTGGTATCACAAGACCTTCTGGCCGATGGTCTGGGGCGACCTGAATGTGGAGCTGCAGTACTGGACGCATCTGACAGCCAATCGTTTGGAGGCGGGATCCTCGCTGTGTAACTGGTTCGACAAGAATGAACAGAATTTGTATGGCAACGTGCCGTCTCACTGGGAAGACAGCATGGGGCTTTCCACCTGTTTTCCGCAGGACCTAGTGGGCGGGCAGGGCGGCAATGTTCCGGATATGCTGTGCTGGATCATGCACAACTATTGGCTGCACTGCGAATTCGCCGGTGATCGCGAACGCATGCGCGACGGCCTGTTTCCGAAACTGCGCGGCGTGGTGAACAGCTACCGGAACTACCTGAAGGACAATCCGGTGATTTCCAATGATGGGAAAATCCATATTAAAAAAAGCTGGTCGCCGGAATATCCCGGCGGGCGCGGGCAGGACATCAATTTTACCATCGGCCTGATGCACTGGAGCCTGCAGACGCTGCTGGATATCAATGAAGAGCACGAGCTGAACGATCCGCTGGCCGCCGAATGGCAGGACATGCTGGACCGACTGGTGGACTTTCAGATCGATGAAGACGGGCTGCGGATCGGCCGCGATATTCCGTTTGATAAACCGCACCGTCACTATTCGCACCTGCTGACGTTTTATCCGCTGGCGGTGCTGACCCCGGACACCGAAGAGGGGGCGAAGCTGATGCGCACGACACTCGATCATTGGCTTGATGTCACGTTTAACCGGGAGCAGAAAGATTCCGCCATGGCGGTGACGGGTTATACGGCGACCGGCGCGGCGTCGATGTATGCGTGGCTGGGTGATTCTGATCAGGCCTATCATTATCTGGATTTTCTGATTAAACATAACCGCGTTTCGCCCACCACGATGTATGCCGAAGGGAATCCGGTGATTGAAAGCCCGCTCTCCTTTGCGACCTGTATTCACGACATGCTGCTGCAGAGCTGGGGCGGGAAAATCCGCGTGTTCCCGGCGGCGCCGAAGGTGTGGGGCGATGTGGCGTTTAAGGATTTCCGGACGCAGGGCGCCTTTCTGGTGAGTGCCAAAAAGAAAGGCGGCGTGACGCAGTTTGTGCAGGTTAAAAGTCTGGCGGGCAGCCCTTGCTTTGTTCAGCCCGGTATCCCGAAGCCTGATATCTGTATCAATGGAGTACCGGCGAAGAAGAAACAGGTTGAGGTGTTGGCCGGCGGTATGTATCAGATTGAACTCGCGAAAGGAGATTCCGTCACCTTCACCCCGGTTCCGCTGGAAAAAGCCGATCTGAGCATTGAACCGATTCCGGTGGATGAGGCCGGCGTAAACCTGTTCGGACTGAATGATAAAACCACCCGTCTTCCGGGACATCAGTACTATTATAAAGAGCGGAAGTGATGAAGTAACGGAGCTTCTGAAATCCTCAGTGCAAACGTCGACGGTCCGGCTGGACGGACCGTGGACCGGTGAAGTTCCAGTGGTTGGAAACCTGCGCCGGATTCATCCGGCCGGTTTGTATCCCTGAAAAGCCGGCGGTCTCCCTCAAACATAGGATAGGCGGCGACGGGCAGTTGAGTATGCTGAACTGAGCTTGTAACCAGGGAGATTTATGAGAGCCAGGACCTATACTGCTGTACTGACGGTTTTATTCGCATTGATCGGACAAATCCTGTCCGCCGCTCCGGCGGCCTTGAAGATCAACGGGGATACGCCGTGGGTGGTGATGGAGGAGGACTTTGCCAATCCGGCGATTCAGGAAGCGATCCGCGATGTGGAGCGCGACTGGTACCGGGTGTTCGGCTATCCGCCGGTGATCTTTAAGAACAGCACGCGTAAGCCATGGACCGGTCCGGTCATTGTTTTCGGTACGGTTGAAAACACGCGGCGCGTGGCAGAAAGCCGGTGCCCGAAAGGGGCCGAGCAGCATGCCGTAACGCTGGGGCAGGCGGGCCGCAATCCGGCCATTGTGGCCGTCGGCGATGATACCCGCGGGGCCATCTATGCGCTCTACACGTTCAGCGAGCAGGTGCTGGGGGTAAACCCGATGTATATTTTCACGGACAGCCGGCCGAAGCGCAGGGAGTCGGTGACCTTCACGAAGGCGGATGAATATATTTCGAAGAAACCGACCTTTGAAAACCGCGGCTGGTTTATTAATGACGAAGAACTCCACGACGGCATGCACCGCGACCCGCTGGGCGGCAATGTGATTTCCATGGAGTGGATGGATAATATTCTCGAAACGCTGCTGCGCTGCAAAGGCAATATGATTGCCCCCGAATCGGCCCCGTATTCCGATGCGACGGTTTATGAGCTGTGCAAGCGGCGCGATGTGATCATTACGTTCCACCATATCCTGCCGTGCGGCCTGAATATGATGGACTGGCCGGAGGGCGTGCCGTTTTCCTATATCACGCACAAAGAGATCCTCGAAGATGCCTGGCGGAAATCGGCGCAGGTGCTGGCGGATAAAAAGGTGGCGTGGACCGTCGGCTTCCGCGGCGAAAGCGACGGCGCGTTCTGGAACAGCGATCCGGCGGCGCCGAAGGATGACCAGGGCCGTGCTGCTGTGATTTCCGAGGCGATGCACAAGCAAGTGGAAATTATCCGTGAGCTGGATCCGGATGCCACGATCATTGCGGCGCTGTGGAATGAGCTGGGTGCTTTTTATAACGACGGCATTCTGAAGGTGCCGGAAGGTATCTGTAAAATGTTTGCGGACGACGGGCGCGGTTATATGCGGGATAAGGGCGACGGTTCCGACCTGGATGCGGGCGACGGACTGTACTACCACGTCATGATGCAGATGAATACGCAGAACCGGACGTCCGAAATGGTGCCGCCGGCGCGGATCTACAAGGAGCTGCGCCGATATGTGGAAAAGGGGGCAACGAAATACGCCATCATCAATGTCAGCGGTATCCGCCCGGCGGTCATGTCGGTTGAGGCCATCACGGATTTTCTGTGGGATGCGGAGCCGGCGTTGGCGCGGGCCCCGGAAGATGCGATGAAGGAATATCTCTCGGCGTGGCATGCCAAAGCATTTGCGCCGGACCTTGCGGCTGAGCTGACGGAGCTGCGGCTGGCCTATTACAACATACCCTACATGCGCGAAAAGATGCCGGTGCAGGGGCGCTGGCGCGGGGCGCGGGGCGAACACCTGCTGCAGCACCAGGCCGTCGATCTGCTGAAACAATACGGATCGGCTGTTCAGAAGGGGGAGGACCTGCGGCAGATCAAGGGGTTTGAAAAGCAGTTCCGGTATGCGCGGGAGCCTTTGGCGGAAACGGCGGACTATTTTCCGGGGCTGTGGGCGCAGGTGAAGCGGCTGGAGAAAAAGGTGCCCGCCGACCGGCGGCATTTTTATCAGGCCCATTTTACCTATCAGGTGGCGGTGCACATGTATTCCGCGCGGATGCTCGATCAGGTGATCGCGGCGTTTGACCGGTATCTGGAGGATCGCGATCCGGCTGCCTTTGCGGACGGTCTGAAGCCGGCCCTGGCGGAGCAGGAAAAGATTATTGATGAAGCGCACAGGGCCGAGTATGGCATCTGGGATACGATGTATATGCATGCCCGGTTGATGGATCTCTGGAAGACCCGGCTGTTTCTGAAGTCAACGATCGCGAAGATCGAGGGCCGGCCTTACACCGATAATTATCGCGGTTTCATGAAGGGCTCGTTCTGGGCATCCGCCCAGGACTATATGGATCACAGCGAAGGTACGTACCCGTATTTTTACCGGCACACCGGGCCCGGGCTGGATGTGCTTGAAGAGGCTGAGCAATAAGGAACAACGGGGCGGCGCCAAAAGCGGCCCGCCGGCCAAAGTTCCAATCATTGGAAGAAATCATGTGAATGGGGGATACCTGCTTTGGAGAGAGCGGGTATCTTTCGGTTAGAGCGGGTTCAGAAAGGGTTGAGTTATGCGGGACAGGAAAAAGGTGTTGGGGTTTGTGGTCGTGGTCATGGCGGCATTGTTGGCGGCGTCGTGCCGGACCGCGCCGGATTACGGTCTGAAAGGGGATGGAAAAACGCTGGAGACCGCCGCGATCCAGGCGATGATCGATGCCTGTCCACCGGGCGGAACGGTTAAGATTCCCGCCGGTGAATATGTCGTGGGAACGCTCAAGCTTAAAGGCGGTATGACGTTCCACCTGGAGGAGGGGGCCGTATTGCTGGGCAGTACCAACCTGGCCGATTATGCCCGGGATATTCAGGGTGCGATTGAGGCGCCGGCGTTTGATGAATGTTTGCTGTATGCCGAAAACGCGACCAACCTGACGCTGAGCGGAAAGGGCGTGGTCGATGGGCGTGGGTATAAAGAGCATTTCCCGGAGTGGATTTCGCGCGAAGATAACGTGCTGGGCGATCGCCCGATGTTGATTCGTTTTGTGGGCTGCAGGAACCTCACGCTCAACGAGGTGACGCTGAAAAATGCGGCGTCGTGGTGCACCCATATGGTGGATTGCGAGGATGTGGTGGCGCGCGGCGTGACCATCGACAGCCAGGCTAATAAAAACAACGACGGCTTTGATCTGGACGGCTGTAAAAATGTGCTCATTGAGTACTGCACGATCTTTTCCGGTGATGATTCGATCTGCCCGAAGAGCACTACAACCCGAATTACGGAAAACATCACTGTTCGAAACTGCCGGGCAAAAAGCCATACGGCCGCGTTCAAATGCGGGACGTCGTCGCGCGGAGGATTCCGGAATATCACCATTGCGGACTGCGATTTTTCGGGCACCCGCATGGGGGTGATTAAACTGCTCTCGGTGGATGGCGGCCTCCTGGAAAATATCAATATATCCAACATCCGGATGGATGATGTCGAAGGCCCTTTGTTTATCCGCCTGGGCGGCCGCGGCCGGATTTATGACCGGCCGACCGAGCAGGTTTATGGCGAAGAAGTGAAGAGTGAAGGGGCTCCGCCCGGCGTGGTGCGCCATATCCGCATCAGCAACATCCGGGCGACCGTGAAGGGTGACATTCCAAAACGCAACGGCATCATGATTTCCGGTATTCCGGGGCACTGCATCGAAGACGTGGTGCTGAAGGATGTTGAAATCAGCTTTCCCGGGGGAGGAACCGCCGCGGACGCAGCCCGGGAGATTGCCGAGGATGCGGCCCGGTATCCGGAGCAGTTTTTCTTCGGCGTGCTGCCGTCATGGGGAGCGTATATCCGCCACGCGAAGAATGTAACCTTCGATAACGTCAGGTTGACGAGCCGGACACCCGATGCCCGCGAACGCCTGGTGCTGGTCGATACCGAAGGTTTTGTTGAAAAATAGCGGGGTGTGATGAAGCCGTGTGTTGCGGGACCGGCTTTCCACCCGCCGGGCCGTTTTTCCGCCTGAGGTTTTTCATGGTTTCTGTCTGCGGGCCCGGTCTGCGGTAAAAGCTGAGTTTTTTTCCATTCGGCGTTTATTCGGAGAAATCACGGGTTAACTGGGTAACCATAAGTTAAGTCGTGTTTTGAGGGGTTGAATCGTATATATATGGCTTGTTCATGGGCAAAAATAACGGCTCATCAATATTCAACCGAGGTGGAACTATTTTATGAAAACAGCTTTTTTCAATGCAGCTGATCCTGTCGGAAACACCGACAATATCGAACAGGTTTTTGCGGATCGTCAGGAAGTGCTTGGCGGAATGTCCGATCTGTATCCCCGTATCATCACGCCGGATAACTTTGAGGACGAAGTTGAAAACCTCCAGGATCTGGAAGTGATTTTCTGCACCTGGTGCATGCTGGACCTGACGGAAGAGCAGATCGACAAGCTCCCGAACCTGAAAGCGGTCCTGTATGCGGCCGGGTCGGTAAAATACTTTGCAGAGGCTTATCTCCGCCGCGGCATCAAGGTCTGTTCGGCCATTAAAGCCAACGGAGTTCCGGTTGCGGAATACGCGCTGGGCCAGGTATTGCTGGCCGGTGCCGGATTCTGGCGCAACAGCCGCGAGTGTGTGGACCACGATTCCACCTTTATGGGCAACAACTACCGCGGCCACGGCAACTATGACAACCGCGTGGCCATTCTGGGGAACGGCACAATTTCCACCCACCTGCAGCATCTGCTTCAGAGCTTTAATTTGGAAGTGATTGTGGTGCCGGCCCGCGAGGCCCGCCGTACCATCTCGCTCGAAGAAGCGTTTTCCACATCGTTTGCTGTGGTCAACCTGTTCCCGGACCGCGATGACAATGTCGGCGTTTTTGACGGTAAACTGTTCAGCAGCATGATCGACAGCGCGGCATTCATTAATGTCGGCCGCGGCCGCCAGGTCAACGAGCCGGAACTGATTCAGGTGATGAAAGACCGTCCGGACCTCACCGCGCTGCTCGACGTACAGCATCCGGAACCGCCAGTAGACGGATCTGAACTCTACACGGTCCCGAATATTATCCTGAGCGGCCACCTGGCCGGCTCCAAGGGGACGGAGTTCCGTCGTATGGCGGATTATATGCTGGAAGAATTTAAGCGCCTGGAGGCCGGTGAACCGCTCGAGCACGAAATCAAGCTCGAAGATGTTGCCGCCATGGCCTAACGCAGGAAATCGCAGAAAGGTGTGCTCATGATGAAGTCGGGACTCTGTTCAATCTCCCTGCAGCAGTTGGGAATGGAAGAAATTATCGCGCTGGTTCAGAAAGCCGGTCTGGATGCCATTGAATGGGCAGGCAATGCCCATGTTCAGCCGGGTGAAATCGAGCTGGCTTCCAAGGTTCGGAAAATGACCGAAGAGGCCGGTTTGGAGGTTTCTTCGTATGGTTCGTACTGGAAGGTGGTTACGCCGGACGGACAGCCGGATGATTTCGGTCCTGTACTGGAGAGCGCACTGGCGCTGGGTACGGATACTATCCGTATCTGGGCCGGCCATAAACCTTCGGATGCGGTTACGGAGGCCGAGCGTGAAACGATTCATGAAGGCATTCGTGCCGCTCTGGAGGCGGGCGAAAAGCACGGGGTTAAGCTGGGGCTTGAGTTTCATGCCAACACGCTTTCGGACAGTAATGCGTCGACGCTCGATCTGCTGGCCGCCATTCCGCATGCCAATTTTTACACCTACTGGCAGCCGATTTACTGGCTGACGGACCCGCCGTACCGTATGGACGGACTGAAAAAACTGGCGGATAAAGTGCTGAATATGCACGTTTTCCACTGGATGTTCAGTCCGGGACGCGGGGACTGGGGCGAATCGACCGACCGCCGTCCGCTGGTGGAAGGGGCCGATGACTGGCGTGAATATTTCAGTATTCCGCTTTGTCCGGAAATGGAACACTATGCTTTAATGGAATTTGTCCGAAAGGACCGTCCGGAGCAGTTCCTGGAAGATGCCGCTGTGCTCAAAAGCTGGCTTTCCTCAAAGAAACTGGAGACGGCCGACGTATAAGCCATGATCTAACTGAGGGTTGAGCAAGATGAAAAAGAAACTGAGTAAAGTAAACAAAGGTGCGCCGAGCGGGTTCGTGATCAGTCTGCTGGTTCATTTTGCCGCCTTTTCATTGGCCGGCCTGCTGGTGGTTTTCACGGTACATCAGAAAGAAGAAAAGAAATTTGTTCCGCCGAAACCGGTTGATCGACCGAAAATGAAGCTGAAAAAGCCGAAGGTAAAGGTCAAGAAGAGCGCCAAGCCGAAAGCAACCACGCGAATCGTCACCAAGGTGCAGAAGGCCAGTATGCCGGATATCCAGCTGCCGGAAATGTCGGGTATGACCGAAGGCCTGGTAGGGGATATCGGCGGGTTCGAAATCATGCCGGATCTCGAGGAAATGACGGTATTCGGTGCCGGCCAGACGATCGGTAATGACTTTGTGGGTACGTTTTACGATCTGAAACGCAGCCGCAACGGCAATGAACGGGCGATGGATGTTACCCAGTATGCCGACGAGCTGACCAAATTCTGCCGAAGCGGATGGAAACCGTCGACGCTGGCGAAATTCTATCAGTCCCCCAAAAAACTTTACACGACGACCTTCTGTATTCCGCAGGTACGCTCAACCTTCGCCCCGTTTGCCTTTGATGAGCCGGATACCATTGCCTGCCAGTGGGCGGTTCACTACACGGGCCAGCTGGTTCATCACGAAGATATCAAATTCCGTTTCTGGGGGCATGGCGATGACGTGCTGATTGTCCGCGTCGACGGGGAAATTGTACTCGACGGTTCGTGGGATTCGGATACGTACGGCGCCCGCCTGATTGCCGGCAAATGGGTGAGCAGCGCCACCAAGAACCGGCAGTGGTATCTGGGCAACAACCTGGCCTGGGGCGGCGACTGGATTGAGCTGAAGGCCGGCGTGCCGAAGGATATGGACGTGCTGATCGGTGAGCAGCCGGGCGGCAACTTCGTTGCGATGCTGCTGGTTGAGGTGGATGGTGCGGAGTATGAAACCAACCCCCAGAATCAGAAATTCCTCCCGATTTTCAGAAGTGCGCCGACTACGCATGATGTGGCCGATGCCATCATGGAGCATCTGGTTCCGGGCGAAGCCGATGTGCTGCGCGGACCGGTTTTCCAGGACTATGCGCCTTCCGCACCGGACACCAATGTCGTGGCTGACGTTGAGCCGGCCATGCCGCAGGATGAACCGGCTGAAGAAAAGCCGTCACCTTTCCGGGTTTGGACGCTGAAATCCGGCCAGTCGTTCGAAGCGGAGTACATCAGCAAGATCGGCGACAAACTCGTACTGCGCAACGCCAAGGGCAAGCAGGTCCGGGTGCCGGTTGCGGATGTCTCCGAAGACGATATCAACTTTATTAAACTTTCCAACCCTCCGAAGTTTGATGTGGGCATCGTCCGTTCGAGTAAGTCGTATAAGATCGAATTGTCGACCTATGAACTGGACCGGAACAACACTCCTCCGCGTGTGCTGGACTGGGAGTTCGGTGCAAAAGTCCGCCGTAAGGGAAGCGGTGACTATCCGTTCGCGCTGACGCTGGAGTATTTTGTCATCGGCCAGCAGTATCTGGATGCCGATAAATACCGCATTCTGGATCATCAGTCGGCGAACTTTATTCCGAACGAAATGAAAGACGGTTCTTTCGAATTTAAGGGTGACCGGGTCAGCCGGCTGTTCGACTGGGATCTGAATGACGCGCGTCGGGGTATGCGGCTTGCCGAATCGCTGGTGCTGCTGACGGACTCGCGCGGGGAAATTATAGCATCCAGTTCCACGGCCAACTGGCTCATGGATAATCTGGATGAGTTACGGAAGAGAAACGTCGGCAACTACATCAATAAAGACTGTGAGCGGGTTTATCCCACGGGTCCGCGCCAGAACGGCAACCTCTATTAAGTTTCATTGCCTGTTATTATTAGAAACATACCCATCGGCCCGGTGGGTATGTAATTTTTGTGTGAAAGAACGATTATGATTAAAGCCCAGTTTCAGCTCAGTGGAGATATCAAACATTCGAAATCGCTCGGCGCGGCCGACGAACAGCAACCCGAAATTTATGTCGAGGAAATCTCCGGATCGTCCTTTATCGCTTCGGCCCCGGGGCTGGAACCCGGAACGTACACCGTGGAAATTGATTTGGTGGAATCGGTGCTGGATGGCGAAGGCCAGCGGGTCATGGATATTCTGTGCGGGAAAACGGTACTGGCCCGGGATTTTGATATTTTCAAAGAGGCCGGCGGGTTCCGGCAGACCTGCCGGGTGTCCGGCGAGGTGGAGCACCTGGGTGATGCCCAGCGCGGACCGCTGGCGGTGCAGTTCGAGGGCCGGGTACAGGATGCCAAATTCAATGCGATCACCGTGAAGGACGAAAGCGGCGATGTGGTGGCGCATGTGCTGGCCCGCGATATGGCGGATGCCGTGGATCCGACGGCATCGATCATTCCCCAGGTCGATGAAGAACCGATTTACAACGATCCCTCCCAGCCGTTGGAAAAACGGGTGGATGATCTCATTCGCCGGATGTCGCTGAAGGAAAAGATTGACCAGCTGGTCAAT
>JBFJYX010000060.1:0-11129 GCA_041622415.1 Pontiella sp. | reverse complement strand
GGCGAAAACGAAAAGATGTATGTCCAGCTGGAGACGGATGATTTACCGGTTAACGATGGCCCGCGCCTTGGCGTCGGTTGGGTCAAGCTGGCACCTTTTCAGTTCGAGAGGCATGCGCTGCAGTTTGGCCTGTTCGGGGCTTCCGGCCGCCATCAGGAATCCCACGACGAGGGGGCCGCAACCAACCACTACGACGGCGCAAACTGGTTTTGCGGCGGTGATGTGGTCTACAAATATTCTGCAGGAAAATCATACGGGCAGGGCGATGCCACGCTGCAGGCGGAATATTTTTACCGGAACAAGGCGCTTGATCTGCAATCGGCCGATGATCAACTGAAATCAGAGCAGGATGGCTACTACGTGCAGGGGACGTACGGTCTTCTCCCGCGGTGGCGGACCGGACTGCGCTGGGAACAGGTGGGGCTGGTCAACAACGAGCAGGAACCGGGCGAAGAGCTGGAGGAGTTTGGCGATAGCTGGCGCGCTTCGGCCATGCTCGACTTCAGCCCGTCGGAGTTTTCGCGCATCCGTTTCCAGGTCAGTAATGGCGACTATGATCTCGGCGACGAAGGCATCGAGAACATTTGGGAAGGGTTTGTCCAACTGACCGTATCGCTCGGCGCGCACGGCGCTCACCAGTTTTAAGGAGAAGCCATGAGAAAAAATATACTTTTAGGTTTAGTGCTGATGGCGGTTTTCGCCAGCTACGCGGGCCAGCTGAATGTTGTGGCAACCACCTCGGATTTGGCGTCGATCACCAGGGAAATTGCGGGTGATTCGGCCAAGGTGGATGCCATTTGTACCGGCAACCAGGATCCGCATCATCTGCAGGCCCGGCCCAAATATATCATGATGGCCCGAAAGGCCGACTTATGGATCCGTACCGGAATGGACCTTGAGGTCGGTTGGGAAATGCCGGTGATCGACGGATCGCGCAATCGAAAGATTCGGCCGGGAGCGTCGGGGCATCTGGATGCATCGGAACATGTGCATAAACTGGATATTCCGGATGCAAGCCTGCTGACACGCGCCATGGGCGATGTGCATGCCCAGGGCAATCCGCACTACTTGACCGATCCGGAAAACGCCAAGCATGTAGCGGGCGATATTGCGGAGCGGTTGGCGCAGCTGGATGCCGCGCATGCCGATCTTTATCGGGCGAACGCGAAAGCGTTTCAGGATAAGATTGATGCGCGGATGGTTGAGTGGAAAAAAGCGATGGAACCCCTGAAAGGGAAGAGGATCATCACCTACCATAAGAGCTGGGTCTACTTCGCCGATCGCTTCGGTCTGGAGATCGTCGCGGAACTCGAACCCAAACCGGGGGTTCCGCCCAGTCCATCCCATCTGGTAAATCTGGTCGGGATGGCTAAAAGTAAGCAGGTCGGGATCATTCTGCAGGAGCCCTGGTATAGTGCAAAAGCGGCGACGCGCGTGGCGGGCCAAGCTGGCGCACGGGTTGTCCTGGCGCCGATTTTTGTCGGTGGTGATCCGGCGGCGACCGATTATTGTTCGTTGATCGACCTGATTGTTCAACGTCTGAACGAGCAGGGCTGACGGTGAGCGATCCGATCATAAGATGCTCCGATGTCTGTGTAGCGTATGGTCGGCAGGAGGTGCTGCGTGGGGTCAATCTTGAGATCCCGCGCGGTATCTTTCTTCCGTTTGTCGGCCCGAACGGTTCCGGCAAAACGACCCTGCTGCGCGCCATTCTTGGATTGCTTCCGCTGAAACACGGAAAAATACAGACGCCGTTCCACGACTATCCCGCCGGCTACGTTCCGCAGCAAAAAGCGATTGATCCGCTCTATCCCGTCAGCGCGCGCCAGATTGTTGCGATGGGGCTCTATCCTTCGCTGCATTGGTGGCGCCGGCTCTCGGCGGAACAGCATGCGCTGGTGAACCACAGCCTCGAACGACTGGGCATGCTGGAGCACGCGAATAAAACCTTCCGTGAACTCTCCGGCGGCATGAAACAGAAAATATTGATTGCCCGCGCCTTGGTTTCCGGCGCGGAGGTCATTGTTCTCGATGAACCGACCTCGGAACTGGATGACGTTTCAGAAAATGAGGTATTAACCCATCTGCTTGCGCTGAATCGGGATCATCAGAAAACCATACTCATGGTGCACCACGACTTGGAGCTGGTCTCTTCGCTGTCGACCTCAGTCTGCCGCCTGCGTCGCGGTCAGGCCGAAATGAGCATTCTGCCGGAAGGAGGACGCGATGCATGATGCATTCCGCTGTCTGTACTGCCAGTTCCCGGAAGCCTTGGTCGGCGGCAGCCTGATCGCCATTGTCTTCTCGCTGTTCGGGGTTTTTGTCATTCTGAATCGCGCCGTTTTTATCGGCATTACGCTTTCGGAAGTGGCGTCCTGCGGTGTCGCGGCGTCCCTGATGACCGGCTGTCCCCCATTGGTTGGATCCACTGTCTTTGTGCTGGGAGCCGTCTCGCTGTTGGCCGCACCGCTGGAGAGCAAACGCGTTCCGCGCGACACCCTGATGGGCGTGATTTTTGTGGCGGCATCGGCCATGACGATTCTGCTGGTATCGCGCAGCGGCTCCGGTCTGCAGGAGATTCAGGCGCTCCTTTACGGCGACTTGATTCTCACCTCGAGGGCAGAGTTGAAAACGCTGCTGTATATTCTCGTGCCCGCGCTGCTCGCGTTCCTGCTGTTCATTCGGCCCACGCTCTACACCTTTCTGGATCGCGACTCCGCCAACGTGCTCGGGATAAAAGTGATCATCTGGGAGCTGCTGTTTTTCATCCTGCTCGGCATCATCATCGCCGCCGCCTCGCGCATTGCCGGAGCGCTGCTGATCTTCTGCTATCTGGTCGTCTGCCCCGCCACCGCACTGGTGCTCAGCAAACGCATTATTCCCGTGCTTCTCATCGCGCCGCTGACCGGCCTCCTGAGCACGTGGCTCGGCATGAGCATATCGTTTAACTGCGATTTCCCCACCAACCAAACGATCTGTGTGTTGAGCTGCATCCTGTTTGTCTGCGCCGCACTGACGGCATGGGTTCGGCGGAAAATATAGAACCCACCGGCGCGGAAAGGCCATCGGGTGCATTATGACAAAAAATTAATAATTTACTGAGGCCGCCTGTCATTTTTATGTCGTTTGATCCTCAACAGCGGACAAAAGGTGTCCCTGACTATTATCCTGATCAACATAAAGGAACCCAATGGATCTCAAACAAACACTGACCGACTCATTCTGGAACCCCGCCGCCCTCGACTCCCTGCCGGAGGTTGTTGTGGGGCTGCTGGCTGCCGCCCTTTTGTCCTGGCTGCTGGCCCGCGCCTACATCCGCTTCGGTTCATCGATGTCGAACCGTCGGGAGTTTGCGCACAACTTTCTGCCGCTGGCCGTTACCACCACCCTGATCATCAGCATCGTGAAATCATCGCTGGCCTTGTCGCTGGGCTTGGTGGGTGCGCTGTCGATTGTGCGGTTCCGCGCGGCGATCAAAGAGCCCGAAGAACTGGCCTTCCTGTTTCTGGCGATTGCCATCGGTCTGGGCATGGGGGCCGGGCAGGGGCTGATCACCTCGGCGGCGCTGGTGGTGATTCTGGCCATGATGGCGGTGCGCGACCTTCAGCGTAAACCCATTGTGGATGCCAACTTGTTCCTGACCATCACCCATCCTTCGCCGCGGGATTTGTCTGCGGTTCAAATTCTGGAGGAGCTGACCAAGACCGGCATGAAGGCATCCGTCCGGCGGTTCGACGAAGGTCCCCATCGGCTGAGCGCGTCTTATCAGGTGAAGATGGACCGCCCCGAACAACTGCAGGAAGCCTCCGTCGGTTTGCGGGCGCGGTGTGCGGACATCGAAATATCCTGTCTGGATGAACAAAATGCGTAAACATGTTTCTGAACCGGAATGGCGGTATGAACGCAAGATGCTTCCGCCCGATACCGATCCGGCGTCGGTCGAGCATCGGATCCGGCTGCATCCGGCCGGCTTCCGGGAAGTTTATCCGCCGCGCGAAGTGAACAACCTCTACCTCGACACCCCGGGGCGGGCGGATTATCACGAGCACGTGCAGGGCGTTTCCGTACGGAGCAAGACGCGGATCCGCTGGTATGGCCCGCTGCACGGCACCATCGAAAGCGCCAGCCTGGAGCTGAAAAAAAAGCACGGCGCAGTCGGGTGCAAGGAAAGCTATCCGGTCGAGGCGTTCGCGCTTCAACACATTGCGGACGACGAAGTCCGCGGCGCACTGCTCGGTGCGCTGCCGGCACCGGCCACGCTGCGGACGGCGGTGGATATGCGGTGCCCGAGCCTGGTGAACCGCTATGCGCGCCGCTATTACCTCAGTGCCGACGGCCTGGTGCGGCTGACGCTCGACACGAATCTCCAGTTTTATGATCCGCGCAACATTGTGCATCCGCTGAACCATCCGGTGCGCGATGCCCGGGCGCTGGTGGTGGAGCTGAAATATGATCCCGACCATGCAGAGCATGCCGCCGCGATCGTGAACCGGCTCCCGTTCCGGCTGGCGCGCTGTTCGAAATATGTCGAAGGCGTCCGCCGGCTGCTCCCCGGCAGGCCTTAAGCAAGGAAGACGAATGAGAATTTCCAGAACATCTAAAACGCAGCAGACCCGTGCCCTGAACCCGAGAGCGCTCAGCGCCGCCGGATGGTGCTGCCTGCTGGCCCTGCTGGCGGGTACGCTGCGGCTCAGTGCGCAGGAATCCACGGACCGGGTGGAAAACGCACCTCCGTTTCCGGATCAGAACCAGCGGCGGGATGATATGGGCGGCGGCCCCGGCGGCGGTCGCGGAGGCGGCGGAGGCGGCGGGCCCGGATCGCAACCGCTCGAGGAGCTCGTGTCCGACTACGACCACGACGCCAACGGCTGGCTGAACCTGGCTGAACGCGCCGAGGCCCGGGCCGCGCTGAAACAGAAAAAAAGCACGCAGGGAACCCGACAGCGGCCGGGACGTCCGGGGCGCGGCGGCGAAACCGGTACGGTGACGAATGAGCCGGGCATTTCCCTTAGCCCGGATGATGTTGAGCAGTATCCCGATGCCCCGTTTTACGATACGGGGATTATTCGCACCCTGTTCCTGACCTTTGAAAACGAGGACTGGGAGGAGGAGCTGGAGGATTTCCGCTACACTGATGTAAAGGTTCCGGCGACCCTTGAGGTGGACGGGCGGACCTATTCAAATGTCGGGGTGAACTTCCGCGGCAACTCGTCGTATGCCATGATTCAGCGCGGGCAGAAACGCTCGTTTGCGCTGACGATGGATCTGGCCGATTCCAAGCAGAACCTGGGCGGCTATCGGAACCTGAACCTGCTCAATGCCAATGGCGATGCCAGCCTCATGCGCACGGTGCTGACCCGCGAGATCAGCCAAAACTATCTGCCCATGCCGAAGTCCAACTGGGTGCGGGTGGTGGTGAACGGGGAGAGCTGGGGCCTTTATGTGAACCAGCAGCAGCAGGATAAAGTTTTTCTGAGCGAAGAGTACGGCACCAAAAAGGGCTATCGCTGGAAGGTGCCGGGCAGCCCGAATGCCCGGGGCTCGCTGAATGATATGGGCGATGATCTTGCGACCTACCGTGAAATCTTTGAGCTGAAGTCTAAGGAAGACCTGCGGGCGTGGGTGAGCCTGATGCTGCTGTGCAAGACGCTCGACGGCGTGGAGCCGGAGGCGGTGGAGTCGCAGCTGAGTCCGATGCTGGACCTGGACGGCGTACTGCGTTTCCTGGCCCTGGAAAATGTGCTGGCCAACAGCGACGGCTACTGGACCCGCGCGAGCGACTATATGATTTATCTGCACCCGGACGGCAAATTCCGCATCCTGCCTTATGACTACAACGAAACCCTGCTTGAGGAAGAGCAGGGGCCGGGCGGCGGTGGTCGCGGCGGTCCGCCGCGCAGGAATATGGACGCGTCGGGCGCAGGGAATATGGCCGACGGCATGCAGCCGCCTGTCGACCGGCAGGGCGGACCTCCTCCCGGCGGGGGCGGCGGCCATGATGAGGGCGGTGTGACGCTGGACCCGCTGGGTTCGGCGGACCGGGATGACCGGCCGCTGGCCTCGCGGCTGCTGGCCGTTCCTGAACTGCGCACCCGATATTTGCAGTATGTGTATGAGATTGCGGACACCTGGCTCGATCCCGAAGTGCTCGGCCCGATGATCGGCCGCTACGACCAGCTTATCGATGCCGATATCTGGGAGGATACGCGCAAGCTTTCCAGCTATGAAGAATACATTGAGCAGGTGGAGCTTGATCCCGACGGCGAGGGGCTGCTCGGTTTTGCGGCCAAACGCCGCGCCTTTCTGCTCGAACACGAAGCGGTGAAAGCGGCGCAGGCCGAAAAGTAGGGTTTGCGGAGAGGGCGTAAACGGTGCAGGAACCTCTCGGCGGCCGGAAGGAATCAGCTGCCGGCCGTATCCTGCTCCTATTCCCTGATTCTGGCCGGTCTTCGTACGAGGCAATAGATCAGGGAACCGATGATGCCGATCAGCACAATCACGATCAGCCAGACCAGTTTGTCATTTCCCTCGGGTTCGCGCATCGCGCAGTCGACGATCGTCCAGATCCAGAATATGGCCGGCAGGACGAGCAGCAGCAGTAGATAGACCAGTTCAGCGCCTTCGGGTATTCCTATTGCCATCGTGTTCATAGATTCTCCTTCGTCCTGCGGGTGAGCTGCTGTGCCGGGTTCGGGGCGGTGCAGCGCTTTGCTTTGCCGACAGGTGATCCCAATGTTTCACATATGCGTAGAAAAGATAAGTCTATAAGACGCTTTTCCGAAGCTTGGAAAATCAGGCATCGAGCTCGTTGATCGAGAAACCGAGCATGCAGACATCGTCGCCGAGTTTATTTGTGCCGGCGTGCTGCTGCACGGTTTCCAGAATGCGCGGGAACAGTTCTTTCAGCGGAAGGCGGGACTGTTCGGCGAGCAGGCGTTGCAGGCGGTCCTCCCCGAACTCATCGGCGTCCCCGTTTTCCGCTTCGATAATGCCGTCGGTATACAACAGGATTTCGTCGCCGGGCTTCAGCTGGACGGTGAAGGTGTTGAATTCAAAGTCGGGCGTAATGGCCAGGGCCGGGCCGGGATCCGATTCCGCAATCGGCAGCGGCGCCGCCTTGTTCTCCCCGGGCTGGATCAGACAGGGCGTCGGGTGGCCGGCGATCGCGCCGGTCAGTTGGCCGGTGCGGACATCGATGACGAGGCAGCAGGCCGTGGCAAAGAGGAAGGCATCCTTGCTCTGGAGCATCGGATGAAGTTCCTTGTTGAGCCGGGTCATAAATTCGCCGGCGGATTCCAGGTGGCTCGCCAGGTGGTCGCTGATGCAGCGGATCAGCCCGGTAATGAGGGCGGCGCGCACCCCGTGGCCCATGACGTCGCAGATCAGCAGTCCGGCGCGGTGCTCATCGAGGCGATGAACGGCGCAATAGTCGCCGCCGAGTTTATTGTCCGCCTCGTAGTAGTAGTGGAAATCGAGGAGCGGTTTCCGGTCTTTGGAAATAAAGACCGGGTAGTTGTGGGGCAGGAAGGTCTGCTGGAGCAGGCCCGCCATCTGGAAATCGTTGGCAATCTGTTCATTGGCCTGCCGCAGCTGCTCATTGGTTCTTCGCAGTTCAATGGTGGCGGCCCGCAGTTCCTCTTCCTTCTCTTTGAGTTCGGTGATGTCGCGCCCGATACCGATGCATCCGGCCACCCGGCCGTCCTTGTCGCGCAGGGGGATTTTGGTGGTGGAGACCCATTTGGAGTGACCGTCTTCCCATTCAACGTGTTCCTCTTTGCATTGGAGGGGCTCGCCGGTTTCATAGATTTTCAGTTCGTCATCGCGCGCCTGCCGGGCAAACTCGCGGGCCAGGAGATCATAGTCGGTTTTACCGACCGCATCTTCCGGGCTTTTGAATCCGTTCCAGCGGGCACAGGAGCGGTTCATCAGGATAAATCTGGAATCCAGATCCTTGAAAAAAATGTTGTCGGTCATATTGTCCAACAGCTGCTGCAGAAGCTCCATATTCTTCGGCGTCATCGAGCCCTCCTCATGGTCCCGGTTCATAAGGCAGTATAGGTGAATGTGATACAGGGCTCAAGCAGAACGTGAAGAGCGGGTGGTTCCGGGGATAAAAGGAGGCCGATCCGGCGGCCCCGCGACCCGTCTCCCGCGTGCTTCATTCCTCCCAGTGCGGCTGCACACAGGCGGGCTCATCGGTCGGTGTGCACAGGGCGAGCAGCGCATCTTTGATGACCGGCGTATGCTGATAGGTCTGCAACAGGGGGATGCACGCGACGGTTAAAGCATCGTCTTTATAGTTCAGGCGGGATTCCCGGGTCACGGTGGATAGAAAGGAAAGGGAGAGCCGGTCGAGGGCGTCGAGCCCGTTCACATAAAGCCGGTTCTGTTCACTCTGATTCAGTTGCTCAAACAGCGGGTCCAGTTTTGCGCGCTGCAGGATGTTCAGCCGGAAGGTGTCTTTCAGCATGCGCACCCAATAGTAGGCCCGATGAGGCTCCCGGTCTTTAAATTCGTCGATCCAGTTGATCATGGAATAGATAAAGCGGTTTTTCTCCTGCTGACGGGTGTAGGGATTGCTTTGAAGCCAGCGGGTCTCCAGCAGGGCCATGGCCTCGTGCATCATCCAGGGCGGTGCAGTTTTATGGCCCTCGCCATGAAACCGGTGAACGGCTTTTGCGCCAATCTGTCCGCGTGCCCAGGCACTGGTGTAGCGGTTGAAATCGCTGCCGCCGGAAATGATGACGGTGTCGCATGAGGGCGGGTCGAGGCTCGGGGGAATGTAGGTGCTCATGGGAATCAGCCCGCAGGCCTTCCACTTCTTCTCGTTATAATAACTCACCGACGCACCCGCCGAAAAGCCCGCGAAATAGAGGCGGCGCGGGTCCACCGGCGCGGTATCCAGCAGGGTTTGAACCACGCTGTTACAGATCCCCCGGTTCACATCGACCGAATTATAATAATCCGATTCAACGACCACGGCCACGATCCAGCCCGTCACCTCTGCTCCTTTGATGAGCCCCCGGATATGCAGCATTTTTCCGCCCGTCGGACCGGTATACAGCATCAGCGGGACGGCCCGGTCATGCGCCAGCGATTTCGGGACATAGAGATAAAAACTCGAACCGTCGAGCGCCTCCAGCGGGCCGAGGATTTCTCCCTGCCGATAGGCCAGGCCCTCGATCTTTTCCGCAGTTCCGCCGAGCGCTTTCCGGGTTTCCGCCTCGAACAGATAGTCCTGATCTTCCGTCGATAATTTTGCGATGGGCACGTGGTGATTCTGCTTTTCCCCGCTGCGCAGCACGACGGTGTCGTTATCCCTGATTGCGACATACTGCGCCTGCAGGGTTTGCGATCCATCGCGGGAACGCCACGCGCGCATCTCCCCGGCCAGGCCGTTGAGCGCGAGCAGCAGTAGCGTCGTAAGAAGGAACGGTTTCATGGTTCAGTTTTCGATGATTACCTCTTTGATGATCTGAACCCCGCCCAGTTTCGGGCCGTGGAAGAAGAGCCGTACGCCGGTCACTTTCTGTTTGCCGGTTTTCCGCGGCACTTCGTTGGTGTAGGTATAACCGACGCCGCTGGTCACCCGCACCGGTTCGGGCGTGTACACCATTCTATAGGTCTCGGCGGCCTTCACCGGCTGCGTCTTGAAATCCCGGCGGTCGCCGGCATTGATCCGTCCGATAAAATTTTTTCCGGGCACGCTGATGTTTTCCAGCTCTTCGGTTTCATAATGATCCAGGACCCGCTGCACCTCATACTTCATCAACACCTGGTCATAGTCGACCGGCGTTTTGTTCTGAATGGATACGTCATAGGAAACGTGATCGCTGCGTTCGGTTCGCCTGGCCGAGACATAGAGTTTGTCGTTCGACAAAAACCATTTCGCCGCAATCCATTCCTTCAGGTAGGCCTGGTCTTCATTCGAAAAATGGTTCGGGCTGATCCAGCTCTGCCGGCCCGCTTCGCTTTCAACCTGGAACCTTTTCCGCTGCTCGTTCCAGTCGAGCACCTTCAGCGTGAGCGTCTGGTTATTCGACAACGTGAACGCCCGGGGCATATGCAGCTGCGAAAAATCCTCCGCGGCAGCGGGCATAACCGCCGCGCCCAGCAGCACCGCCATCAGCAGTCCGCAAATAAACGCTCTGTTAAATTGGAAAGGCTTAATCCCTATTCTGATTTGCTTTTCTTTCCTCTTCATTTTCTTCTTCTGCTTCTCGCAATAACCTGTCCGTAACGGATTCGTCTAGTCTTGGTTGTGTTTTGGTTTCAGTGGTTTCGGTCGCGTTTTGTTTTTTCGGTTTTGAGGTGGCGCTCTTTCGGTAAAACTTGGCGACTCTTTTCGCTGCAGATTCCGCGTCGTCACCTTCAATAATTTCTCGTTTTAATACTTCGGTTCTGATGATGCGCTCAACCTCTATTGCATCAACTTTAAGGCCTTCTGCAAGTTTGCGCAATTCCCTGCGAACAACGGCAACAACTGGTTCAGCAATAATCAGGTTCCCGATGACGTATCGGTTTACGCTTTGAACTTTATCGAAATAATCATCACGCGCATTTTTTGAAAGACCTTCTTTGCAGATTAGGAAAAGTCGCTCCCGGGTGTTTTCATCTTTGTGATTCAGTTCTGAAAAATAGAATGAGCATACGAGGTCATAATTAATCGGTTTTTCAAACCGAATGCGGTAAACCCTCCACTCAATGCCATTGGTTAGAAGAACCCATTGAACTCCATGATTTGCTCCGTAATCAATGGCTTGTTTAACGTGCTGTTCCTTTAATTCGATGCCAATGGCTTTTGCTTCAATAAGAAATTCAACTTTATCCCCAATTTTTATGGCAAGATCGCAATAGGTTCCGCGGATCGCAAACTCACTAGTTACTTCGATATATTTGTCGTAGCCGAAAACTTCACCCAAGATGTCGTTTAGAATGGCAACGGTGTCAGCTTCGTTGACATCGCGGTCTTTGGCAATTTGAAGAACCTTCTGGAAACGGGGTATGCTTTTTTGGAATCGTTCAGTGATTTTCTTCGGTAGTTTTGCCATCAGTATTATCTCCTATCTGTTGTTTTAGTTCGTGAATTTGTTGAGTGAGTTTTCCGATCTGGAGCAAAATTTCTTCAT